>NZ_JBHWUU010000130.1:0-16869 GCF_042737375.1 Streptomyces sp. NPDC060000 | reverse complement strand
TCGTGGTGTGGGGGGCCGCCCGCTGTCTCTTGGTGGGCGCCCCTTCGGCCGGTGCCGCTTCCGGCATTTGGGGCGGGGGGGTGGGGGCACTTCGTATTCTCCCTGACCAGGGCTTCGGCAGAGCTCCGGGCGTCCCCGGCCGTCAGGCGCCGGGCGGCGTCTGACGGCCGGGCCGGCACGCAGTCGGCTGCCCTACTGTTGGCCCACATCTACGCCGGCTTTCCGCCCCAAACACGCGGGGTGGCGAGTGAGGAGTTGAAGCTTGTGCAGTATGCGTAGGACGTCGTCCCGGAAGCGGCACTGGCGCCAATCGCGAGTGTGCCGTTTTTGCACTTCGCGAACCCGTTGAAGGTGCTGCCGGTGCACTTGATCCCGGCCGTGTTGCCGTCGTCGAACACCTTCTTGCACGTGAACGCGGACGGGGCGGCGGAGGCGCTGTTCGCCGTGACCGCGAGGCCGGAGCCGGCCAAGGTCAGGATGGCGAACGTACTCATGAGCTGTCGCTTCGTTCCTAGTTCCCTTCAGTTCCCGGATGCAGGGGAGCCCGTCCCCCAGCGGTGGTGCGGTTGCCCGCCCGGTGCGATGTTGTCCGGGTACGTGGAAAGCTAGCTGGCAGGACTGTTCCCTCTCGCCCACCCAGGGGTTGAACTGCGCCTGCAACCAGGATGGTTGCCGGTGTACCACCAGAGGTGTAGCTGTGGTCGTAAGCCGGGTGGAGTGATTGTTCCTGGCCTAGTGCGCCCCCTCCCCGGCATGGCAAGGCCGGGCCCGTCGCTTCCCCGTGGTGACGGACCCGAGCTCTTTCAGCGCACTGCTTCCCTAGCCGTCGCGAACCCTGTCTTGTCAGGGAGTGAGGGTGTACACCGTGCAGTCGGCGCAGCCCTTGTGCTGAGAGGACCGGATATCGACGCCGGAGGGCGCGTCTATCCGTGCCCGACTGGAGCTGTGCACCCAGCTGCTCCAATTGCCACCCGCGTTGACCCGTACCCAGGCGTCTCCTGCGCAGGAACCGTTGGTTCCCTTAACCGTGAAGGCGTACCTTTTATAAACTTGTGCTCCGTAGGTGGTGCCGCAGCTTCGTGTCCAGCTGGCCACGTCGTCGAGCGCGCTCGATGGTGCTGCGGCGGCCGGGGCCACGGCGAGACCCCCGCCGAGGGCCGCGACAGCGGCGGCGAGGGCGATGCGCTGGCGTACTTTGTTCATCTTGTGGAGACCTTCCGGTTGTGGCGGGGTGGAGGAGCGAACTGCGCCACCCGTCCCCCTGAGTGGCTCCCCGCGAGTGAACCGGGGAGGATGCGTCGACGTGACGCTTGATGAGTTCATCGGTCTCTTGGCATCCCGCGCACTACTCAGAACGGTGGCCAAGGGCGTTGTTGCCTGCCTGATGAGCCTGTCCCCCAGCGGTGGTGGGTTGCCCGCCCGGGGCGATGTTGTCCGGGTACGTGGAAAGCTAGCTGGCAGGACTGTTCCCTCTCGCCCACCCAGGGGTTGAACTGCGCCTGCAACCAGGGTGGTAGCCGGTGTACCACCAGGGGTGTAGCTGTGGTTGCAAGCCGGGTGGAGTGATTGCTCCTGGCCTACGTTCGACAAGAGCCACGGCGCGAAGATCACCGACGATCGGGAGGAGCCGCTGGCGTTCTACGACTTCCCGGCAGAGCATGGGATCCACTTGCGGACCACGAATCCGCTGGTTATCGAGTCGACGTTTTCCACCGTAAAGCTGTACACCAAGGTCACCCGCGGCGCCGCAGCCCGGCCGCGGCACTCGTGATGGTGTTCAAGCTCGTCGAGTCCGCCCAGGCCGGCCGGCGCGCGATCATCGGCGCCCGCCTGGTCCCCTGGGCCGCGCCGGCTCCAGGTTCGAGAACGGCGTCCTGGTGGAGCGGTCCGAAGCGGGTGATGCGTGAACTGATCGAGCTTGGGTGCAGATCTCTGCGTACAGCGACCGCATGAGCACGGCGCGGCCGTTGTCGAGGACGATGACCGCCACGCCGCCGGTGGAGACGCCGTTCTCCGGGTCGGCCTCGCCGCGCATGGCCCGCTCGATCGCGGAACCCTCCTGGCGGGAGTAGCGGGCCGGGATGGTCGGCACGTCGTAGGCGTTCTCCATGGTGCCCTCCGCCGCCTTGCGGGTGGCGCCGGGCGAACCCATGTTGAAGATGACCGGGCGGCTGTTCTGCCGCAGGTTGTCCTTCATCTCCGTGGAGAACCCGTTGTGCGCGAACGGGCTCTGGCCGGCCGGGTTGAAGCCGATGCCGTACTTCAGGCCGGTGACCGTGAGGTCCTCGCCGTCCTTCTGGATGAACTCGCCGAAGTCCCCGTCCTGTGCCGCGGTCATGAACTCATCCGCGTACACGTTCAGCTGCCGGTAGGGGAACCGCAGCCGACGACCGGCAGTCCAATCTCTCAGGCGCTGCGGCGACTCGGCGCCGCCAAGGGCAATCACGTCGACGAGTTCTCCGCAGTCGAACTCGGCCGCCACCGCGACACAGACGACTGGCTCTCGCCCACGAACCGGTCAGGACCAGACGAGCAGCTGCCGGCCTCGACCTGACCGCCGCACGCGCGGCGCTCATCTAAGGCGTGGACTCCGTCCGCGACTGGTAACCGCCGCCCATCCACTGGCGCCGACTGATGCCGTTGTCCTGTGCCGGCACACCTTGAGCGCGTGCTGTCCTTGGACAACGAAGTTAGTCGCTGGCGACTCCCTGACCTGCGACGACTGGATTGAATGTCAAAGTCGGCGCACGGCAACGCTCCCGGTTCCACGCTGCTGAACTGCGGCGACACGATTGGTTGGCAAGGAACGCGGTCGGCTGGGTTCGATGACAACGGACACGTGCCATCGAAGGCCGGTGACTGGTCCTTTCGTGACAGGGAAGGTTGATCGCCCTGGTGGGGCCAGGCCGTCAATTCTCGTACGCGGCCCCCTGTCGGTAGTGCCGACTAGGGTGATCACTTCGGTGGGTGCGGATGGAGGGACGGTCTGTGCCCGTGAGGGGGGAGGCGCCATGAGTGGCGGCATTCAGTGGCTTGTGGATCAGGACGACTGGCAGCACGGTGTGGTCTTCGCGCGTGGCATCGAGCCGGAGGAGCTAGGCGTGCGGATGGGCGGCACGCCGGGATCCGTCGTGTCCCCGATCACGGACACAGAGGCATGGAACATGGTTCTGGACCTTGCGACTGACGACGATGACGTTGTGCGGGTCGGTGCCTGCTGTGGCTGGTCATTTGCCGTTGAATACGGGATGGGCGACGGGGGTGACAGGCTGGTGGAGATCTCCCGGAACGGCGTGGAAGCCATCCACCTGGATCCTTCCCCGGACCATCCGCCAGCGATGTTCTCCTATGCCAGAGACGGTGCGGACGTCTGCAGTTTCGGAATCGGCGAAGAAGTCTGGCGATGGGGTGAGCAGCCGGACCTGCTGCTGCCGGAGCTGATAGCGGCTGGTGTGCTGCACCCGGACGGCGAGTACGCACGACCGGACGGCGAGTCCTACCTCGACCGCGACCGCCACACGCTGGCGCTCATAGAGACCCGATTCGGTCTGTTCCTCCCCCGCGACGAAGTCGTGAACCAGCGCCTGCCGGCCTTCCTCATCTGAGTGACAACCTCGGATCGAGGCTCAGCAAGCGACCGAACTCCGATGGCATGTGCTCAACCTTCCCTGCCACAGGACAGCCGTTCAGACCGACTCGCCTTGACTAGTGCAGAGAAGGTTCCTGGCCGCGGTGGAGGTGCCGTGGAACCGCGCCCAGCGCACCGAAGTACGGGACTTCGTGCTGTGGCTGCGCGCCGGCCGCAATCCGGCCCGCGACCGGCACCGCGAGGGGGCGCCGGCTCCAGGGTCGGTGAACGCGCGCACCGGCAAGTCGTACCTGCGCGAGGGGTACGCCCCGGCGACGATCAATCACGCGCTCTCCGTGATTTCCGCCTTCTACGACCATCACGTGCAGGCCGGACAGAAGCGGCCGTCTCGGCCCGCTGCGGAAAGTAGGTGCGGTGTGCGGGTGGCGGCCGGTCCGGCCGCGCACTCACACTCTGTCCAACCCGTGCGGCAGTTAGGGAGGAATCACAGCCTGTGTTACCCGTTGCCCGCATTCCTGTGACTCTTGAATGTATCGTCCATTTATGCCTCGCATGCACAATGTTGACGCCCCGCCAGGTTACGGGCCCTTGCGGGAGTTGACCGCTCGCCCAGGTGCGCCGCCCCGCCCCGGGTCGGACCGTCACCCGAAAGTGAGTAACAGCCCAGCCGCCGGCCGGCCGTGACGTCGACGCTCCGGCGCCGGTTGAGCCATACCAGGACGGGCATGCGCGGGAGGGAAACGATGGCCGCCGACGACAAGACCCTCGACCTGCTGAGGACCGTGGAGGCGCGCCGTCGTAGGGCGGAGCACGGCTGGGCGGTAGATGCGGTGCTGGCGCCCGTGAAGCAGCGTGTGCTCAACCTCGCCGACCACGGCCTCATCGAACTCGCCGACCGGGAGGAACGCGCAGCGCTCTGCGCATGGGAAGGCCGCCCCGTGAGGTGGACGGCCCGCCTGGCACCCGACGGTCACGACCTCCTCCTCTACGCCGCCTCCCGCCCCCGGCACACCGCACCCACCGGCGGTCCCGTACCGGAGCGCCAGCGGGTCGAGCTGTGCTGTCCCAGATGGCCGCTCTGTGGCAGGCCGTCAGCCTCGGCGCGCGCCTGCGGCGGCCGCTCGCCGACGGTCTCACCGACGAGGTCCGCACCGCGTGCTGCGACCACCGTGTGAAGCGGTGGGTCCTGCACCTGACCGACGACCAGATCGCCTCCGTGGCGTACGTGTTCTGGCTGCACAAGACAACCGGCTCCGCACTCGAAGCCAACCGCTTCGCGCGCGACACCGGCGTCACCCACCGGCCCGCCCCCGCGCGGCGCACGGCGATTCCCGCGCGCACACCGCTCCTGCGCCGCCCGCCATCGGCCGTATCTGCCGATCCCCACGCCTGACGGGGCGGCGCGCGCGGGCGAGGTAGGCGTTGATGTGACGGCAGTGGTAGGTGACCAGCGCCAGCAACTCGGGCGGTACGCCCTCATCGGCCGGGAGCGGAGCGGGCGCCACGGCGCAGGAACCGGGCGCGGGCGGCAGGGCGTCGCGGACTTCCTGCAGGCCCGCGGTTTGCTGCGGGCCACGGGCGATCTCGCTGCGCCGCTGGGGGCGCCTACGCGGGTGGGGTGAGGTCATGGCGGTGCCGTCTTCCGGCCGACCCCACGATCCGGCGCCTGTCGGGCGGCCGGGGCCGTACGGCGGGGCGCTGTGAGTGACGCGGCGCGTCTGGGACCCACCAGTCCGGGTCAGTCGTGGGCTGACGCGGCACTCGGCCGGACACCGTCACAGCGCGGCAGGAAAGGGGCGGCACCGCCCGGACAACGACGAACGTCCTCCCCACGTCACGGCCGATTTCCCGGCGGGGCGGCAGGGGATCGGTGAACACCAGGCAGATGTCGGCTGGCGGACATCGGTGCTGTGTCAGTGCCGCGTGCCACACTGCCGGCCATGTCGCTCGCTGATCTCACTCTCGACCTGTGGCGGACCTTCGACGAGGTCACCGCCCGGCGGATCGCCCAGAATGCCGCTGACCATGTGGGCGGCCGGGTGTCACTGGTCGAGGCCACGGAACACCTCGGTGCCCCGCTGCACCGCGTCCGTCTCGAGCGGGACGGGCAGGAGTTCGCCCTGATACCCGGAGGCCGACTGTCCCTGGGCTTCGACGTCGCCACCTGGAAGCCGACCGCGCAGCAGGCCGCTGACTACGCGGAGAGCCTGGAGCAGGGCTACGGTTACGGGCCCGATCTGCGGACCTACCTCGAGCGGATCCTCAGCGCTCGCCGCAGCGTTCACCTGGACACCGTCCTCATGGCCGTGGAGGACGAGAACTTGACCGAACCTCCGGCCGACATGCCTGCTGCCCTCTCCGCACGTGGTCTGCGGATGCCGAGCTCCGACGAGTGGGAACACGCCTGCGGCGCCGGGTCGGACACCCTGTTCCGGTGGGGCGACGACTGTCCCCTCGACCGCATCCCCTACGGAGACGACACCGGCCCGCACAACAAGCTGAACGCCTTCGGCCTGCACATCGCCTACGACACCTACCGCACCGAACTGACCAGCGACGTCACCGCGGTCCACGGCGGCGACGGGGGCGAGTCGGTGTGCGGCGGCTACGGCCATCTGCTGGCCTGGCTCCCCCTGGCGACCGCCAACCGTAACCCCGGGATGGCCGAGTTCGTGTACGGACCGGACGGAGATGACATGTACGAAGACTTCTCCACGCGACCGGTGCTCTCGCTCTGAGCGACCGCGCGCGGACGGCCCGATCGACGACCACCTCGCGGCTGGTGGGACAGCCGCTCCCCCGCCCACTGGTGAGGGCGAAGAGCGCCGTCGAACAAGGCAGCGACCAGGCGCTGGTGCTGTCAGGACGCCGGGGCGGCGGCAGCAGGCAGGCAGGCACGGTAGGGCGGTTCGGCACGGCTGCGACAGTGCGCAGCGGGCGGCCCGTTGTGCGCCCCGCGGAGCGGCGTCCTCAGGCGGCGCGGGAGGAGGTGTTGAGGCGCGCGGACATCCTCGCTCCACGAAGTGCCGGGCGTTCCAGCTCCATGGAGCTGCAACGTTGAACTGCTGGTTCTCATCCATGGGTTCAACGGTGGAGCGAGCTGGCCGCCACGCACAACTCGTTTGACCGCTCCCGCTTGGTGGTTGCCTACGGCTGACCGTTCTGCTCACCATTACGCGTGAATGGCTTTGTTCACGAAGTTCGGCAGCAGCTGTTCAGCAATTTGGGAGGCACTCGAACCACGCTGTGTCGATGTTCACGAGATGTGACAGCGCCCAACCCGGTCGAGCACGCCTTCGCTCTGGTCCCCGCGCGCAGCGTCCGCTTTGGAGTGGCCGGCATCGGTCAGTCGGTCAGTCCGAGCGTGGTCAGGCGGTCAGGGTCGGTGAGGATGTCGAGCCCGGTGATGCTGCCGTCCCGGATGGTGAACGACATCACGGACAAAGGTCGGTTGCCGGCGAACGAGACAACGCCGGGCGTGCCGTTGACCAGCACCAGACGCGCGTTCGCCGCGAAGCGGGCGAAGGTGATCGCCTGGGACGCCACGTCGCCCGCGCCGCGCCGCAGGATGCTCGGGACGAGCGTGCCGCCATCGGAACGCGCGACCGCGTCGGGGTGGAGGAGGGCCAGGAGCGCCTCGAAGTCGCCGCCGCGGGAGGCGGTCAGAAAGGCGTCTACGACGTCGCGTTTGCAGGCATTGTCCGTGTCGGCCGCCGGGGCGGCGCCCTGCACCCGGCGGCGAGCGCGGCTGGCGAGCTGTCGGGTGGAGACTGCGGTCCGGCCGAGGCTGGGGGCGATGTCATCGAAGGGCACGTCGAACATGTCGTGGAGGACGAAGGCGAGTCGCTCGTCCGGGGAGAGGGTCTCCAAAACGATCATGAGTGCGATGCCCACCGAGTCCGCGATCAGGACCTCTCGCTCGGGGTCAACGCGGGCCAGCGCGGTGACCACCGGGTCCGGCAGCCGGACCGACCCGTCCTGCTCGGGCAGCGGATCCTCGCGTCGCGAGGTACGCGAGCGCAGCATGTCCAGGCATATCCGGCCTACGACCGTGGTGAGCCAGGCTCCAAGGTTCTTCACGTCGCTCACGTCGGTGCGGCTGAGCTTGAACCACGCCTCCTGGACGGCGTCCTCCGCCTCGGCAAGCGAGCCCAGCATCCGGTAGGCCACCGCCCGCAGCCCGGGCCGCTCCGCCTCGAAACGGTCGGCCAGAAAAAAGTTCTCGCTCACCTGTCACACCCCCGTGTCCGGATCCGTCGGTTCAGTGACAGACGCTAACGGATCACCAGGAGAGCATCAGATGAACGCCGCGATCACCACCAGTGCCCGGATGAAGAACCCCGCCCTGGTCCTGCCGGACGCCATGAAAGGCATCCAGAACATCTACAAGGCCATGTACCAGGGTGGCGTCTCCCCGCAGATCCTGGAGCTGGTCCACCTGCGGGCCAGCCAGATCAACGGATGCAGCGCCTGCGTGTTCGCCGGTGTGGCGGGCGCGAAGAAGCACGGCGAGAGCGACGAACGCCTGCACGCCGTGGCCGCCTGGCGCGAGGCGCCGTTCTTCACCGACGAGGAGCGCGCGGCCCTGGCCCTGACCGAGGCCGCCACCCGGATCGCCGACCGCTCCGGCAAGGCCGTCCCCGATGAGGTGTGGAACGAGGCCACGGACCACTTCAACGAGGAGCAGCTTTCCGCGATCATCCTGATGATCGGCCTCACCAACTTCTTCAACCGCATCAACACCACCATCGAGGAGCCCGCCGGCGCCACCTGGTGACCGGCGCTGCTGACCTGTCGTCAGGGCGCGAAGTGCATGCCCGTCCGCAGCGACGGTGCCGGTGGCGGAGCTCCGCCACCGGCACTACCTCGGGCTCAAGCAAAGTCACAGGCGAGACCGGCGTTGCCTGAACTCGTGAACAGTTCGACTCCCGCCCTTGGCTCCACCGCCGCTCAAACCGGTGAACAACTGCTGTCCCCTCTCGCGCACAGAGCCAGGACCAGGTGCTGTCGAAAGCGACGTCGTTTCGACGCGAGATAGGGAGTCGCACGATCGCGCGAATACCCGATGTACATGACTTCGGGAGGCACCTGGGCTGCGGCCGGCGGCATGCTCTCCTTGGAGTGAAGCGGGTCGCCGTCTCATCCAAGTGTGATTTCTCGGCGGGCGTGGCCCCGTCCTCACATCCCGGCCATGCCGCTACCGGTGAGGCCCGGAGCCAACGCCGGGACCCAGAAGACGGCGCCGGCCAGGGCGATCGAGGCGATTCCCACGGCACGGGCCACCAGGCGGCCGGCCGGAGCCAGCTTCTCTGTGGTGATCACGGCGGTCAGGGCCACCATGGCCCACAGGTTCATCACGCCGAACGCCGCCAGCAGCACCATCAGCGACCAGCAGCAGCCCAGGCAGAAGGCCCCGTGGTGGGCTCCGGCACGCAGATCGCGCGAGGGCCCCGGGTACGAGGCGTAGCGCAGCATGAGCCCGATCGGCGAGCGGCACCTCGCCAGGCAGCGGTCTTTGAGGGGCGTGAGCTGGTAGACGCCGTTGACCGCGAACACGGCCGCGGCCACTGCGGTCCCCGCCACGGCGGGGAGGCTCGCCGCGCGGCCCAGGCCGGCGGCCAGCCCGTACGCGGGCAGTCCGGCCGTGGCCCAGACAAGCAGGTAGGCGACCGTGAAAACGACCATGCGCGGCGCCCGGTGCACGGTGATGGTGCGTGCGTACAGCGCGGCGACGGGCGCCGTGGCGGGCAGCATCATCGCAGCCGTCATCAGCGTCCACATGGCCAGGAAAGCGAGCAGGCCCAGGCCCATGGTGCCCGGCATCGCCTGCATGCCGCCCCAGCGTGTCACCACCCAGACCCAGGCGGTAGCCGCCGCGACCAGCAGCAGTCCGGCGGGACTCGCCCTGCGGCGGACGGTGACCAGCCGACCGGTCACGCGGACCACGTGAAGGGCGCCGAGTGTCCGTTGCCGCCGGAGAAGTCCCAGGACCGGCCGTACACGCTGTCGCCCGTCGCCCGGGTGGACCGGGCAATGGTCAGCGTGCTGTTCACCGGGTGGAACATGCCGGTCAAACCCATGACCGGACCGTCCTCGCCGAACTGCGGGGCAACTTGGTCCTCGATCTCGATGTCGATGGCGTCGCCCACCCGTGCGGCGTGGCGGCGGCCGTCGTCGCGGTAGTCGATGGGAACGCGCTCCACGCCGAGGACTTCGCCGATGAGCGGAGTGAGCGCCGCCATCGGCCCGCCGGCCTGGCCGGAGAAGACCTTGCCCAGCGCCTCCGCCTGGCCGTCGTCGGCCGAAGCGTCTAGGTACAGCGCCACCTGCCAGCCGCCTTCGGCCATCACCCGGGGCGCGTCGATGAAGACGGCGACGCTGCGGTCGGAGACGTTCACGCCGTCCACGTTCCCGCTGTCCACGTGGAACGCGAAGGTCACCTGGCAGCGCTCGTGGTCGGCCGGTGCGGTGAGGCCCGAGGTGGTGCAGGGGCACACCACGTCGCAGTTGCAGCTCTCCAGATACGTGCCGTTCAGATTCCAGGGCATGGCTCTTCGACTCCCTCTTCTACGTCCCCCTCAGTAAAGGGAATGCATCGGGAGGCTCCGTTCCGTCCCCGGTGCCACTCCTCTCCAGACTATTCCCGACGACCCCTGTCGCGCAGATCCACTGCCAGCGCAGCTCACCGTCCTATACCGGGTCGTGGGGGCACCCGCGGCCCCGGATTCGTCATCGACGACGTCCTCTTCACGGCCCGTTCGAACTCCGAGCTCTGGCGGTCGTGGCCGGCGCGCTCGTCGCCTGCACAACCGAGACGCCGAAAGTCGCGCACCTGTGATCCGGCCCTGGCCCCGCCTACCGCCAGGAAGCGGGATCAGTCCTCGGACGGGACGCGCGCGCCGATCTCGCGCGCCAGGCGGTCCGCCTCCCCCGCGACCGCCCCGCCTTCCTCCGCCACCATGCGCAGCGCTCTGAGCAGGTCATGTGTCTCCTCGAGCGTCAGCAGGCGCAGTCGCTCGGTGCCGTGCTCCACGGGCGCGAAGGCGATCTCATCAAGGTCAAGGTGCGCGTAGCCGTCCCTGAACTGGGCAACGTCAGCGGCGGTTGGCAGATCACGACGGAAAACGTCTGCGCCCCGGACGGCGAGGACGCTGGTCAGGGCCACGGACGAAGAGGTGTGGTCGTGAAGGGCGGTCGCCTACGCGGCGAAAGGCTCTGCAGGGCTTCAGAACGATCTTCCCTGCAGGCAATGGGTGAGGCCCGGGGACACTGTCCCCTTCACTACCACGCCTCCCGTGACAGGCCGGGCCGGGCCGGCGTTCCCCACGCATCGACCGGGCGGGCTCCCGTCCCGGCTCGGGGGAAACACGGAACGGGAGCCCTACTGCCATCTTCCCCGCCACGAGACCGTCCGGCTGCGTCAAGCGCTGCGCGGTCTGCGGGCCGCCGTCTTCTTCGCGGTCTTCTTGGCGGCGGTGGTCTTCGCGCCAGCTGTCGCCGTCGTCTTCTTGGCCGGCGTCTTCCTCGCCGCCTTCTTGGCGGCCCCCTTCTTCTTCGGGCCAGGTCGTGCACATCGGCTCCGGCCTCGTCCGTCTCGCCGCGGGAGGCCTGCGCCTTGCGCACCGACTCCTGCAACGCGGCCATCAGGTCCAGGACCTGGCCCTGCTCCTTCGGCTCCGGCGCCTGCGGGAGCGGCTTGTCCTCCCGCTTGGCTTCGATGATCTTCGCCACGGCCTCGGTGTACGAGTCGCGGAACTCCTCCCCCTCCAGATCCTCGCGGGTAACGAGCCGCCCGCGCTGCCCCGCGCGTACAGTCCCCGCCGATCGGGGCTACCGGCCCATGCCCGGCGGCCCCTTTCGTGCGGGCCTCGGGTTCCCGAAAGCAGCAGCGGTGAACGCATCTTCTACCGGCTGGTGAGCATGCCGTCTCGCAGGCGGGTCAGGCAACGCGACAGGAGGCGGGAGACATGCATTTGGGAGACGCTCAGGTGTTCGCCGATTTGGGCCTGGGTGAGTTCTTCCACGAACCGCATGTGGATGATCTGGCGGTCCCGGTCATCGAGCCCGGCGATCAGCGGGGCCAGGGCGAGGAAGTCCTCCACGAGTGCCAGCGCCTGGTCCTCGGCGCCGATGAAGTCCTGCAGAGCGCTCTCGCCGTCCTCGCTGGTACCGATCGCCGCATCCAAGGAAGAGGAGTTGTAGCCGTTGGCGGCAAGGCGGGCTTCGATGACCTCATTTTCGGGGAGGCTCATCAGCTCCTTCACCGTCGGCGTGCGCCCCAGCCGGCTGCGCAGCTCATCCGCCGCACGGGTCAGCTGGACCCGGGCCTCCTGCAGACGGCGCGGGACATGCACCGCCCAGGTGGTGTCGCGGAAGAACCGCTTGATCTCGCCGACGATGTAGGGAATGGCGAAGGAGGTGAACTCGACCTCGCGGGACAGTTCAAATCGAATCGATCGCCTTGATCAGGCCGATCATGCCGACCTGGACGATGTCCTCCATCTCCTCCGGCCCCTGGCTGCGGAAGCGGCCCGCCGCATACCGGACCAGGGACATGTTCATCTCGATCAGCGTGTTGCGCGCGTAGCTGTACTCGGACGTGCCCTCTTCCAACACCGTCAACTGGTCGAAGAACAGCCGGGACAGCTCACGGGCATCCTTCGGACTCACCTGAGAAGGGGCGAGGGTCTCAGGCAGATCTCCGGTCTGCGTCTGCGCGGCCTTCGCACTCACCGCAGTCATGACGTTCCCCTCCCACAGTCGAACCCGCCCGCCGTAGCCAGTCGATACAGCTGACGCCACGGCGCTCCTACCCCGCCCTCGCGCACCTACACCCGCGATCACACGAATCAGTAGTGGGCGCTCACGCCGCCCGGGCCGCTATCCGGCCAGTCGCCTGCCGCGCGTATGGGGCCGCCCTGGATTCACGGCCATGGTGAAGGAGGCGCCCGAGCACGCCAGACTGGGGTGCTCAGCGGCCGAAGTGATGGCGGCGGCGGGCGGGTGACGCGGCTGGAGGGCGTCACGGGGGTGGCGGCCATGACGAAGCAGGTGCTGCCGATGCCGGGGAGGGCGAGGCCATTTCCTCGGTGATTCGCGCGCACGTCAGATAAGTGACGGGGAAGAAGGGCGCGGAGGCGTGCGCTCCTGCCGCCGTCGTCCCGATAGGGCGAAGGCGCCGGGTGGCCGCATACTCGGTGATCGTTGCAGGGCTGTGGAGCCCTGCCCGCTGAGCAGGTTGAAGGGTGTGGGGGATATGACCGGTGTGAACGATCTGGCCGCGGTGGACGTGGTGGAGGATCCTGCCGCACCGGAGCGCCAAGGTGGCGCTCTGGCGCGGTGGTTGCTGCGACACCGGGTGCAGGCGGTCAATCCCGCGGCGGAGGCGGGCGCCGGTGAGTCTCATGCCTGGTGGAAGGTGATGTGCCTGACCGGCGTCGACTACTTCTCCAGTTTGGCCTACGTGCCGGCGATCGCCGCTCTCGCAGCCGGTGCGGTCTCGCCGCTGGCCACTCTGCTGCTCGTGTTGCTGACCCTGGTGGGGATGCTGCCGATGTACCGGCGGGTGGCCGGCGAGAGTCCGCACGGGGCCGGATCGGTGGCGATGCTCGAGGACCTGCTGCCGTTCTGGCGGGGCAAATTGTTCGTCCTGGTCCTGCTCGGCTTCGTGGTGACCTCGTGGATCATCACGATCACCCTGTCGGCGGCCGACGCCTCTGTGCATCTAGTGGAGAGCTCCTACGCCCCGCATGCTCTGCAAGGACATGAGGTCGTCATCACCGTGGCGCTCCTGGTGCTCCTCGGCGGAGTGTTCCTGCTCGGGTTCAGCGAAGCCGTGAGCGTGGCCATCCCGTTGGTCGCCGTCTTCCTCGCGCTCAACGCGGTGACCATCGGCGTCGGCCTGGTGGATGTGTTCACCAGCCCGGACGCGTTCTCGTCATGGACCAGCGCACTCACCGAGGGCCGGGGATTCGGTGACCTGGCCGGGCCCGCGCTGCTGGCCTTCCCGCTGCTGGTGCTGGGTCTGTCCGGATTCGAGACCGGCGTGAGCATGATGCCGCTCATCTCCGCCAAGGGCGAGACCAGCGAGCAGCGGCTGAAGTCTCGTATCCGCAACGCTCGCAGGCTGCTCACAACGGCCGCGCTCGTCATGAGCGTCTACCTGCTGGCCGCCAGTTTCGTGACCACCGTCCTCATTCCGCACAAGGAGTTCGAGGCGGACGGTGCGGCCAACGGCCGGGCCCTGGCCTGGCTGGCCCACGAACACGTCGGGGAAGCCTTCGGCACCGCGTACGACATCAGCACCATCCTGATCCTCTGGTTCGCGGGCGCCTCCGCGATGGCCGGACTGGTCAACATCGTCCCGCGCTATCTTCCCGCCTATGGCATGGCCCCCGAATGGGGGCGTGCGGTACGCCCCGTCGTCCTGGTCTATACAGCGCTCTGCGTCATCATCACCATCGCCTTCGACGCCGACATCGACGCCCAGGCCGGTGCCTACGCCACCGGCATCCTCGCCATGATGGTCTCCGGCGCCTTCGCCGTCACCGTCTCCGCACTGCGCCGCCGCCAGCGCACCCTGTCCGTGGGATTCGCTGCGCTCACCGCGGTACTGCTCTACGCGCTGGTGGCCAACATCATCGACAAGCCGGACGGCATCACCATCTCCGCGGTGTTCATCGTCGGCATCATCACCATCTCGCTGATCTCCCGCATCTCACGCACCACCGAACTACGCGCAGACAAAATCGTGTTCGACGAGGCCGCCCGCCAGTTCATCACCGACACCCTTGCCCACGACAACGCCATCAACATCATCACCAACCGCCGCCAGGCCGGAGACGGCGCCGAGTACGCCGACAAGGAACGCGAACAGCGTGCCACCAACCCCGTGCCCGGCCTCGCCGACGTCCTGTTCCTCGAGATCGACGTCGTCGACCCCTCCGACTTCAGCGAGACCCTCACCGTCCACGGCGTCGAAATCGACGGTTACCGAATCCTGCGAGCCGAAGCCCCCGCCGCCCCGAACGCCATCGCCGCGATCCTTCTCACCCTGCACGACACCACCGGCGTCCAGCCGCACTGCTACTTCGCCTGGGCCGAAGGCAGCCCCCTGACCCACATGTTCCGCTACTTCCTCCTCGGCCGCGGCGACACCGCCCCCGTCACCCGCGAGATCATCCGCCAACACCAACCCGACCCCGCCCGCCGCCCCGGCATCCACGTCGCAGGCTGACACGCCAGGATGAAGCGGGCAGGCCAACGGGGCGGGTCAGTGATCTTGTGTAAGTCGCCTGGTTTCATTGGATGCTGAGCCGGTCCTCGAAGAAGAGTGAGAACTGGTTCAGTGCCTCTTTCCAGAGTGCGGCGACGTGGTTCGCGTCGCGCGCTTTGGGGTTGATCTGCTGGCGGACCGCGAGGTAGAGAACCTTCAACGCGGCTTGTTCCGAGGGGAAGTGGCCGCGGTTGCGGGTGGCTTTGCGGAGCCGCGAGTTGATCGATTCGACCATGTTCGTGGAGTAGACCACCGTCCTTATAGCCGGTGGGAACGCCAGGTAGGGCGTGAACTCCGCCAGGCCGACCGCCAGGTCCGGACGATCGCCGGGTAGCGTTCGCCCAGGTCAGAGGCCTCGAAGTCGTCGAGGGCCTGTTCGGTCGGGGCTGCATAGATGGCCTTCAGGGCCGGCACCAGCTTGGGGTGGTCCCGCACCGAAGAGAGCCGGAGCGAGGCTCTGGTCAGGTGGATCACGCAGGTCTGAACGGTAGCCTTGGGCCAGGTCGCGGTGATGCGTCGGGCAAGCCCTTCAGCCCGTCGCAGACGACGATACAGACGTCTTCGATGCCCCGATTCCGCAGCTCGGACAGCACTGCCATCCACGTGGTCGCGCCCTCGCCCTCGGATCCGACCCACATGCCCAACATGTCGACGCCGACGGCCAGGTAGACCGGCTTCGAAGTCACCGACCCCGCGCGGATCTTCACCCACAACGCATCGATGTAGATTATCGGCCAGACCGCGTCGAGGGGCCTGTTCTGCCAGGTCACGAGCTCGTCGATCACAGCGTCGGTGACCTTGCTGATCAGGTCGGGTCTGACCTCGACGCCGTAGATCCGGGCGAGGTGGGAGCGGATGTCACGCACACTCATGCCGCGCGCGTAGAGAGAGGATCCGGTCGTTGAACCCGGCGAGCCGACGGGCGTTCTTGGGGACCAGGCGCGGTTCGAAATCGCCGTTGCGGTCCCGCGGCACCGCCAGCGTGACCGCCCCTGCGTCGGTGAGGACACTCTTGGGCGAAGTCCCGTTGCGGGATCTCCCCGAGCCGTGACCTGTGGGATCTCCACGTTCGTAGCCGAGGTGTTCGCTCATCTCGGCTTCCAGGGCCCTCTCCAGCACAGCCCGGGTGATCTCCGTCAGCAGCCCGCCCTCACCGAGCACCCCTGAGGGACGATGGCGGTGCCGCCGGCGCGCGCGAAGTCGGGCAGATTGAAGACGGCCGCCCAGCCCAACGCGATGTAACACGGGGTGCACAGCCACCGGGGAGCCCCGATCCACTGGATGCGGAAGGCTATCCCGGCCAGCGCGCCCGCCCACACCACTGTCAGCAGCACCCGCTGCCGGCCCTCGGGCAGCAGCAGGACCGCCAGCGGGGTGTAGGTGCCGGCGATGATCAGGAAGACGTTCGCGTGGTCCAGCCACCGCAGCACCGCCTCCCCGCGCAGACCCCACGTTCCGCGGTGGTAGACGGCGCTGGTGCCGAACAGCAGGCAAGCCGACACCGCATACACCGAGCACGCCGCCACCGCCGCCGCCGAGCGCGAGACGGCGATCAGGACGATCCCGCCGACGAGCGCCAGGGGGAACACGCCGGCGTGCAGCCAGCCGCGCATCCTCGGCTTCAGCGCGGCTGCCGCCCGCTCCACCCCGCTTCCAGGCCGGGGGCGGCAGACAGCCGGCCTGTTGCGACGGGAGACGCATCCATCGCCGGGATTCGCAGGGTGACGGGCGGGTTGTCCGGGCCGGGCTGGGGCTCCCGTCCATGGGACGGTGGCTCAGTGTCTTCGGCGATCATGCGCTCATATTCTTGAACGGCGGAAGTGTGCGGTGAGGCGCGGCATCGCGGACCGCGTATCAGGCGGCGGCTGTGTGCAGGGCTGCGCTACGGCGGTGTTCGGCGTTGAGGCGCTGGCGCTGGGCTTCTTCGAGTTGGTCTTCGAGGATGATGATGCGGCAGGCGGCCTCGATGGGGGTGCCCTGGTCGACGAGTTCGCGGGCGCGGGCG
>NZ_JBHWUU010000129.1:0-17739 GCF_042737375.1 Streptomyces sp. NPDC060000 | reverse complement strand
CGCCGCAAGAAGACGGCGGGGGGTGTGGCCTGACCCATGCCTGACGCGATAGCGAAGCCGCGGCCGCCACGCATGCCCCCGCGTGGCGGCCCGGCCGGTTTTCCGCCCACCCGGCGCGCGCTTCCGCCGCGTCGCGCCCGTCACGGATCGTATGCAGCGCTTGCTTCGCCCCTGTCGGCCCGTCCTCTTCGCCCGTACACTGACAAATCGTAGATGTGCGGATGCAGTTGACCGGGGGGAGCCGCCATGTCGGGGGACCAGTACGGCAGATACAACGACACGGACCACAACACCTTCTACTACGTGCCGCCCATGCCGCCGTCCCCGCCCGCCCCGCCCCCCGCCCCGGCGGACGGCGCACGGGCCGTCGCGGTGGCCGTGCTCAACCTCAGTGGTCTGGGCCTGGGCTACGCGCTGGTGCGCCGCTGGGCGCTCATGGTGCTGTGCTGGCTCGCCACCGCCGCCCTGCTGTTCGTGGCGCTCCCGGCCGACCCGGACGGCGTGCCGGGCTTCGCCCTCGTCCTCTACGTCGTGTTCCTCGCCGCCGTGGCGGCGCACGGTGCCCGCGTGGGCCTGCGCACCCCGCTCGCAGGGCTCCGGCAGGCGCCGCTCGCCCTCGGGCTCGGACTGCTCCTGCTGGTCGCGCCGGCCGGGGGTGTCGTGCTGTACGACAGCGCGCGGGACGAAGCGACCCAGCAGATGCTCCTGGACCGGCTCGACAAGGCCGACCAACTGGTGCGGGCCGCCGGTGACCAGTCGTTCACCGCGGCCCAGGCCGACTACCGCAAGGCGCTGAGGGTCTACGCGGACCTCAGGTCCGACCACCCCGGTTCCCGGGCGGCCGAGCGGGTGCCCGCACGGATGAAGGCCTACTACACGACGGTCGGCGCGGCGTACGCGCAGGGCAAGTACTGCGAGGCGGTGGCGCCTCTGAAGTATCTGCGCACGGTCCCCAGGAGCCTGCCCGGGACGGACCTCGGGGCGCTGAAGACCTGGCCCGACGACCGGCTCGCCACCTCGCTGTACGAGTGCGCGTCGA
The DNA here is from genome assembly GCF_042737375.1 of Streptomyces sp. NPDC060000. Classification (NCBI taxonomy): domain Bacteria; kingdom Bacillati; phylum Actinomycetota; class Actinomycetes; order Kitasatosporales; family Streptomycetaceae; genus Streptomyces; species Streptomyces sp. NPDC060000. Next base: position 16,700 of record NZ_JBHWUU010000129.1, on the reverse strand, counting down.
CGGCGCTGACGGCCGGCGAGGCCACCTGGGCGTCGCAGTACGGGGAGCTGCTGAGCACGTTCCCCGAGTCGGAGCAGTCGGCGAAGGTCGAACCGGCCGTGGCCGCCGCCGTCGTCCGCACCGAGAAGGACCTCGGCGGGGCCGAACCCTGCTCCGCGGTCCAGCGGCTGAGCACGCTCGGCTCCCAGATCGACGGTCTGGAGGGCGGACGGCCGGACGTCGGCGCCGCTCTCGACAAGGACGCCCGGCGGGCCACGGGGAGCGCCGACACCGGCGCGTACACCTGTGGCGTGGACCAGTACCGGGACGGCGACTTCAAGTCGGCGCAGACGACCATGACGGACTACGCCTCCGCGCACAAGGCCGCGAAGAACGCGGCCCTGGCGAAGAAGATCGCGATAGCGGCGGAGGTCGCGCAGACCGTGCCGGCCGCGGGAAAGAAGCTGCCGACGACGCGTACCGGCGGCAGCATCTCGGTCACCGTACAGAACGACAGCCCCGACGAGGTGACGGTCCTGTTCACGGGTCCGGTCACCGGCAGCTTCACCCTCAAGGCTTGCGGCAGCTGCAAGGCGTACTCGCTCGGCAGCACCCTCAGCCCGTCCTTCGAGCCGTGCGGCAGCGGCAAGAACTATCCGCAGCGCACCATCAGCCTGCCGGTCGGCACCACGTACTTCCTGCACAAGCCCAAGGGCGACAGCCTGGCCACGCCCGCCTCGGACACGGCCAAGCTCCAGTCGGGCTACATCTACACGGAGTGCGCCTACACGACGGAGAGCTTGGGGACGGGCCTCTGAATTCGGGGCGAACTCGCCGGTAATTGACGCTGGTTGATGGGTCGTCAATTGCCGGCTTCGTCGCCCGGGGGCATATGTGACGGGTGATAAGGTGCGCCGGAATTCTCTCGCGCAGGGCCCCCACACGAAAGCCTTGAGATACTCCATGAGCGACATAACGGCGGACACCCCCGAGCATTCCTTTGCCCCGGGCGGTCGACGCCGGCACCGCAGGGTCAAGCAGAGCACTACCGGTGTCCGGCGGGCGATCGTGCTCGCGCTGGCCCTGCCCGTCACGTCCGCGGCCCTGGCCGGCCCCTCGGCCTTCGCCGCCGAGAAGGGCATCGGCACGACGGCCAAGGACACGGCCGCGGGCCGGACCCTCGACGCGGCCGACCAGCAGATGGTGAGCAACCTCGAGACCCGCGTCCTCGACCAGCGTCTGGGCTCCACGGTCAGCGGTGTGGTCCGCGACTCCGAGTCGGACACCACCCTGTGGGACCACAACGGGGCGACCGCGCTGATGCCGGCGTCCAACACCAAGCTCGCCACGGCGACCGCCGCCCTGACCGTGCTCGGCCCGGACCACAGGTTCACCACCCGGGTCGTGTACGGCAACGGCACCCTGACCGTGGTCGGGGGCGGCGACCGCACCCTGACCAGCGCCGACCTAGCCGAACTGGCGAGCACCGCGGTCGCCGGGCTCAAGGCGGCGGGGCTGACGTCGGTGAAGGTCGCGGTGGACGACAGCCTCTTCGGCGAACCGACCCTGGCCACCGGCTGGAACACCGGCTACTACCCGGACTCCGTCGCCCCGGTGCGCGCACTGGTCGTCGACGGGCACGGCGTCCAGGACACCTCGATCGACGCCGGGCAGGTCTTCGCCCGGCAGCTCGCCGCGGCCGGGGTCACCGTCGACGGTGCGGTGACCCGTGCCGTGGCGAACCCGGGTGACGTACCGGTGGCCCGGCACCAGTCGGCACCTCTGTCGGACATCGTCCACACCATGATCAAGGTCAGCGACAACAACATCGCCGAGACCCTGCTGCGGATGACCGCCCTCGGCGCGGGCCGCCCGGCCACCTTCGTGGGCGGCACGGAAGTCGTGCGCCAGGTACTGAGCCTTCAGTACGGCGTGTCCCTCGACCACTTCGAGATCTACGACGGCAGCGGCCTTTCGCGGGCCAACCGCATTCCGGCCGCCACGCTCGCGGACATCCTCGAACTGCTGACGGAATCCCGTTACTCCGCCACACTGAGCTCCATTCTCGACGGGCTGCCGGTCTCCGGCGAGGCCGGCGGCACCCTCGGTCCGGAGTGGGGCCGCTTCGACGACGCGAAGTCCAAGTGCGCCGTCGGCAAGGTGCGCGCGAAGACCGGCACCCTCACCGGGGCCATCGCCCTGAGCGGTCTGACACAGGGCAAGGACGGCAAGTGGAAGGTGTTCTCCTTCGTCGAGAACAACTCCACGGCCAATGCGGCCGACATCAAGGACGCCATGGACGGCCTCGCGGCGACCGTGAACGGCTGCTGGGCGTAGCGAAGACGCACGGACCACGCACGAACGACGCACGCGTGCCGCACGCGTGACGCGCGGATGAGCGCGGACGCAGGAGGGCCGGCCCCTGAAAAGCCGGCCCATTCCCGTCCCGCCCGGCCGTCCACCCGAGTGTGAGCCAAGCCACAGGGAAACGCTACCGTTTCGATGGCCCGGCGGGCTACGCTGGCGAGTAAGTGAACGAAACAGTTTCGTTCATGCGAGGCGTACGCCCCCACCCGCATGGAGAACGACAGCCATGGCCTCCGTACTCATCGTCAACGACCAGTCCCTCCAACGCGTCGGTCTGCGCATGCTCCTGACCGCCGAGCCCGGTCTGAGCGTCGTGGGCGACACGGCGAGCGGGGCCGAAGCGGTCCGCATGAGCGCCACGCTCCGTCCCGACGTCGTCCTGATCGCCAGCGTCCGCCCCGGGACGGACGACCTCGGGACCATCCGCCGTATCGCACACCCGACACACCTCACGGCGGCCCCTGGCCCGGCCCGGTCGGGCGGGCAGCAGCCGCCGCGCATCCTGGTACTGACCTCGGACGGTCACGAGGAACACGCCTACGCCGCCCTGCGCGCGGGCGCCGGCGGATTCCTCCTCAAGGACGCCACGCCCGGCGAACTGACCGCGGCGATCCGCGTCGTGGCCGCCGGAGACGCCGTCATCACCCCCGAACTGACCCGCGCGCTCATCGACACCGTCCGTCACGAGCGCGCCCCGCGCCCGGGCCGGCGGGCGATCGGACTCGCCACCTTCACCGAGCGCGAACGCGACGTCCTCGTCGCCGTCGCCTCCGGCTGGTCCAACGCGGAGATCGCCGCCCGGCTGTCCATCGCCCCGACCACCGTGAAATCCCACGTCAGCCACATTCTCGCCAAGATCGGCGCCCGCGCCCGGGTCCAGGCGGTCGCCTTCGCCTACGAGTACGGCCTGGTGCACCCGGCGGCCTGACACCGGCGGTCCGACACCGATCGCCCGGACGTCCGGGGTCCTCCCGCCTGCCCCTTTTCCCCGCGTGGCCCCGTACCCGCCTTCCGGGTACGGGGCCACGCCGTGCGGCGGCCGGGCGGTCAGCCGCGGTCGCGCTGGTGCACGCGGGCCAGCAGCAGGTTCGGGGCGCTCTGCGTGAAGTACGCCGCGCTGGAGATGTAGGCGGTCCGACCGCGTACGGCCACGGAGGTGGGGTTGGACAGCCCGTCCTGCCGGGAGAGGACGACCCGGTGGGTGCCGTCCGGGCGGACCAGGGTGACCTCGCTGCCGCCGATCAGGGCGGCGAGAGCCGTGTCCCGGTGCCGCTCGACGAACCCGAAGTCGTCGATCGCGAAGAGGCCGGTCGCCCGGGTCTCGATCGCGCCGGCGGAACCGCTCCCGTGCACGGGGATGCGCAGCAGCGTCCCGGCGTTGGTGTTGGACACCCACACGGCGTCGCGGTGCAGCCGGAGGCCGTTGACACCGACGCGGGCCGCGGGCGGTGCGTTGCGCGGCTGGAGCGCGGCTCCCGTGGCCCACGCCGTGGGCTTGCCGCCCGAGCGCGGGACGCGCCAGACGGTGCCCAGCACCGAGTCCGCGGCATAGAGCACGCCGCGGCGCTCGTCGAGGGCGAGGCCGTTGGGAAACCCGCCCGGCGGCAGCTGCGCGATCTGCCGGGGCCTGCCGCCGCCGGCGGGGATGCGCCAGATGCCGGTCGCGCTGGTGCCGGTGGCGTAGTTGACGTAGAGGGTGCCGTTCTCCGCCCGGGCGATGCCGAGGACGACGGCCTTGCCGACGACGGGCGTGTGCGGGTTGGCCACGGCGGGCAGCGTCGCGAGGACCCGCTTGCGGCCCGTGCGGGTGACGTTGACGACCTGCCGGGCGGTCGACAACGTCAGGTCGGCGGAGCCGTCGGGGGCGAGCGCGAGGTTCTCCGGGCTCTCTCCCCCGGCGAGGTCGAAGTGGGCGACGACGCACGGATCGGAGACGACCGGCTCGTCTCCCATGGCGGGAGCCGTGGCGAGCAGGGCCAGGGCGAGGGCGGCGGTGGTGATACCCGCCGTACGGGGGACTCGGGGCATGGGACCCTTCCTTGCAGGGAAGTCGGAAACGCCGCTGTGCGGCGGCCAGACGACCATCGCGCCGGTCCGGCGGTGGCCGCCGCAGTCGCGGCCGGGGGATCGCCCGCGTGGCCCAGGGCATCGACCCGCCTGCCGCTCACCCGAGTGATCCGGCGATGCATCAGACTGGGCGGTGCGCACAGACAACCCGCCAGGCACTCGAACGGTCGGACACCTGAACGGTCGGACACCTGAACGGTCGGCCACTCGACCGGACGGACACTCACCCAGAAGGAAGCACAGCGTGATCATCTTCGGCACCAAGGGATACCTCTACCAGCTGGCGATACTGACGCTCGTGTGCGGCCGCTGCGGCAACCCCGCCGCGCACACACTGCGCAAGCGCGTCACGAAGTTCACGCTGTTCTTCGTGCCGCTGTTCCCGGTCGCGACGAAGTACGCGACCCAGTGCACCTTCTGCGGCGCGGAGCAGAAGGTGGCCAAGGAGCAGGCCGACCAGCTGCTGGCTCAGGGCGCGGGCGGGGCCGGCGGTCAGCCGTACGGGCAGCCGCAGCAGCAGCCGTACCAGCACTGACGCCTCGAACGGCTCGTACAGTTCGCCGCGGGCAAAGCGGGCTCAGCGGGCTCAGCGCCCGAGTCCGGTGGTGAGCCCGGCCCGGTCGCAGGCCGCCCGGAGTTCACGGGTGCAGATCTGGGCCGTGGTGTACAGGCCGCCCTTGATCAGGGTCCGCCGGATGTCCCGGGCCGTCACCGCGGTCGGGTGGAGCAGGACGGACGGGATGCGGCTTTCGGTGGGGCTGTCGGTGGTCGTCGTGGCGCTGTCGCGGGCGTCCTCGCCCCGCCCGACGCCGACGGCCATGGCGGCGACCGCGGCGGCCTCCTTCTGGAAAGGCTTGTACACCGTCATGTACTGCTCCCCTCTGACGATGCGCCGCACGGCGTCGAGGTCGGCGTCCTGGCCGGTGACGGGAGGGAGCTTCGTGACACCGGCGCTCTTGAGCGCGGCGATGACGCCCGAGGCGATGTTGTCGTTGGCCGCGAGGACTCCGGCGATCCGGTTCGGGCCGAGGGCCGCGATGGCGGCGGACATGTTGGTCTGGGCGTTCTGCGTGCTCCAGTCCAGCGTGTTGTAGGCGCGGGCGATCCGCACCCTGCCGGTGAGCTCGGAGAGCGCGCCTTTCCGGTAGGAGCCGGCGTTCGGGCTGGTCGGATCGCCGTTCATCATGACTACGTTCCCGTTCCCGGCCTGCCGCCCCATGGCCCTCAGGAGCGCCTCGCCCTGGAGTCTGCCGACCTGGAGGCCGTCGAAACCGACGTAGCCGGTGACCGGGCCCTCCGCGAGGCGGTCGTAGGCGATCACCGGGACATCCGCCCGGCGCGCCTCCTGGATGGAGGAGCGCAGCGCCCGGGTGTCGGCGGCGTCGAGGATCAGGACCCTGGCCCCCTTGGTGACCATGGAGATCATCTGCTGCCGCTGTCGGGTGACGTCGTTCTCGGCGTTGGCGTACTCCACCCGGCAGTCGGGACACAACTTCTTCACCTGGGCCTCGATCAGCGGTCGGTCCGCGTGTTCCCAGCGCGGGACCGCGCGGCTCGGCAGCAGCAGGCCGACGGTGAAGCCCTCGCCGCCCGGCTTGTCGCCTCCGCCGCAGGAGGCCAGGGGCATCGTCAGGACTGCCGCGGCGAGCACCGCGACGACAGGCCCGCGACCGGTCCTCACGGCGCTCCTCCCGGCACGGCGATCTCGCTCCACACCTGTTTGCCGCCGGCCACCGGGACCGAGCCGACGGACTCCGACATCGCCTCGACCAGCAGCAGGCCCCGGCCGCCGGTCGACTCCCAGTCGACGATCACCGGTTTGGCGGGCGCGCGCGGCGAGGAGTCGCTCACGCAGACGCGCACGCGGTCCCCGCGCAGGATCAGGTCGAGACGGACCGGCCCCTGGGTGTGCACCAAGGCGTTGGTGACGAGTTCGGAGACGACCAGCAGCACGGCGTCGGCCGCGTCCTGGACCTTCCAGCGGCGCAGGGTGCGCGCGGTGAAGCGGCGCGCGTGCATGACGGCGTCGGGCAGCCGCCACACCATCCAGCCGACTTTGACGGGCCGGGTCTCCATGCCGTCGTAGCGCAGGAGCAGCAGCGCCACGTCGTCCTCCCGGCGGCCGGCGTCGCCGAGGAGTTCGTCGGCCATCCTGCCCGGGTCGGCGGGGTCGGCCGCGGCGAGCGCCACGCGGGTGCGGCGCATGCCCTCGTCCAGGGGCAGGTCGGAGGCCTCGACCAGACCGTCGGTGACCAGGGCGAGGACCGTGCCCGGGGCCAGTTCGACGGCCGTCATGGGGAAGTCCGCCTCCGCCAGGATGCCGAGCGGCGGGCCGCCCGCCACCTCGATCTCCTCGGTACCGCCGTCGGGGAGGCGCAGCAGGGGTGCGAGGTGCCCGGCCCGGACGAAGAGGATGTTGCCCTCCTCCATGTCGAGTTCGGCGTAGCAGCAGGTGGCGAAGAGGTCGGTCTCCATGCCGACCAGGAGCCGGTTGGCGTGCGAGACGACCACGTCGGGAGGGTGGCCCTCGATGGCGTAGGCGCGGACCGCCGTACGCATCTGGCCCATGATCGTCGCGGCCCCGGCGCTGTGGCCCTGGACGTCTCCGATGACCAGGGCCACCCGGTCCTCGGACAGGGCGATGACGTCGTACCAGTCGCCGCCCACCTGCAGCCCGCGTCGGGCGGGCAGATAGCGGGCGACGGCGGTCCCGCCGGGCAGTTCGGGCAGCCGCCGGGGCAGCAGACTGCGCTGGAGCATCGTCGCGAGTTCCTGCTCGGCGTCGTGCGCGTGGGCACGCTTGAGGGCCTGGCCGACCAGGGCGGCGGTGGCGGTGAGCAGGGACCGTTCCTCGGGCGCGAACTCGTGCGGCCGGTCCCAGCCGACCATGCACACCCCGGCCACCTGGCCCTTGGCGGGGAGCGGCAGGACGGCCAGTCCCCCGGCGCCGATACCGGCCAGACCGGCTTCGAGGGCCGTTCCGGCCGGCCAGAGGTCCATCCGCCCGTCCCGCAGGGCCGCCTGGAGGGTGGGCAGGGCGCGCAGCGGTGCGTCGGGCCATTCCGTGCGCCACTCGGCACGCCACACCTGCGGCCAGGCGCTGGGCTGGGGCGGGTCGAGGACGGTGACCATGACCCGGTCGTCCTGGACCGCGGCGACGGCCACATGGTCCGCGCCCAGCGGCTCACGCAGGGCGGCGACGACCACCCGGCCGACGTCGCGGACCGTCGCGGCGTCGTCGAGGGCGGCCGTCAGCCACTGGATGCGGGAGACGTCGTCGCCGCCGCGGCGCAGCACCGGGGTCGCCGTCACCACGCCCAGGACCTGCTGCGGCCCCTCCCCGGCGTCCGCGTCCGCCCGGCAGCTCAGACTCAGCCAGCGCATCTCACCGGTGGGGCCGCGGACCCGGAACTCCAGATCCCGCCGGCCGAAGGGGTCGGCGGACAGCTCGAGGACCGACATCAGGGCGTGCATGTCATCCGGGAGGGCGTGGGCGAGCAGGGTGTCGACCTTGCCGTCGAAGTCGTCGGGTGTGATGCCGACGAGTTCGAGCAGGGTGTCGTCGGCCTCGATCAGGCCGGTGTCCGGGGAGAGGACGAAGAAGCCGACGCGCAGACTGCGCAGGGCGGGACCCAGCAGCGGAGTCGGTCGCGGCGGGTCGGTGCCCGGGGGGAGGAGCTCGGCGACCGCGTCGGCGTACCGCTCCCAGAAGCGGCGCTGCTCGATCTCGAAGCCGTCGGCCGAGGCCCCGAGGACGAGGAGACAGCCCAGCCTGCTGCCCTGGGTGCCGAGGGGCAGCGCACCGAGCGGGGTCCCGGCGGTCAGCCACAGGGAGCGGTCGGTGCGGAAGGCGCGCGCCGCGGGTGAGTCTTCGGACAGGGGCAGGCGCTCCGGCGGTGCCGATCCGGAAGGGGCTCTTCCGGACGTGTCCACCAACTGGAGTTCCCGTGTACCGGCTCCGGGCGCGTAGACCGCTGCCAGTGTCGCTCCGGCGAAGGTCAGGGCCCGATCGAGGCATGTCCGCACCGTACCTCCCGTCCTGCCGCAGGTGCCGACAGGTTGAGATCGGGGCACCTACCGACCAGAATCGCATATACGGCCCAACCGAACATATCCACCTTATTGTCGTCTACGGCAGGTATCACCCATGAAGGCCCGCACACGGCGCATGGCCGCCGCGGTGACCGCGGTCTCCACCGCGGTCGTCCTGACGGCCTGCGGGGCGAGCACCGGCGACAAACCCCGCGAGGACGACCGACCGAGCATCGGTCTGCTGCTGCCGGACGCCACCACGGCCCGCTGGGAGGCTCAGGACAGGCCCCTGCTGGAGAAGAGGATCGGCGAACTGTGCGCCGACTGCGTGGTCGAGCACGCCAACGCCAAGGGCGATGTGGCCCTCCAGCAGGAACAGATGGACTCGATGATCACCAAGGGGGTCGACGCCATCGTGCTCGTACCGGTGGACGCCCGGTCGCTCGGCGCCTCGGTCAGCAAGGCCCACCAGGCCGGCATCCCCGTCATCGCCTACGACCGGCTCGCCGAGGGCCCCATCTCGGGCTACGTCTCCTTCGACGGCGTGGAGGTCGGCAGGCTCCAGGGCCGGGCGCTGCTGAAGGCGATGGGCGACAAGGTGCCCGGGGCCCAGATCGTCATGATGAACGGCGATCCCAGCGACCCGAACACCAAGTCGTTCGAGGACGGCGCCCGGTCGGTGCTCGAGGGGAAGGTGAAGATCGGCAAGGCCTACGACACCCTCCAGTGGCGTACGGAGGCGGCGCACATGAACATGGCCGGGGCCATCGCGGCCCTCGGCGTCGACTCCATCGACGGGGTCTACGCGGCCAACGACGGCCTCGCCGCCGGGAGCATCTCCGCCCTCAAGGCGAACAAGGTCGACCCGCTGCCGCCGGTCACCGGACAGGACGCCGAGCTCTCGGCCCTGCGGCGCATCCTCGGCGGCGAGCAGTACATGACCGTCGCCAAGCCGTTCGGTCCCGAGGCCGCCGCCGGCGGGGCCATGGCCGTGGCCGCGGCACGCGGGGAGAGTCTGGACCGGGTGGCGACGGATCAGGTTCCGACGCACGGCGGGGACGCGGTCGCCGCCGTCCTGCTCACCCCGGTGTCGGTGACCGCCGACAACATCCGGGACACGGTGGTCAAGGGCGGCCTGCACACCGTCCGGCAGATCTGCACTCCCCAGCTGCGGGCCGCCTGCGCCCGGGCCGGTCTGACCTGACCCGGCCGGCCCGGCCCCGGCTCGGCCGGACGCCGCACCGACTGCGCACCGCACCGACCTGACGCAGCATGGACCTTGCGGCACGGGCCTCGCGGCACGGCCCTCGCAGCACGGCCCCGACGCCCCGGGAAGGAGATGGTTCGCGTGCCGGATCCCCCGTTGCTGGCGTTGCGCGGCGTATGCAAGCGCTTCGGCGTCGTCGAGGTCCTCACGGACATCGAGCTGGAGATCCACTCCGGCCAGGTCGTCGCCCTGCTGGGGGACAACGGGGCGGGCAAGTCCACCCTGGTCAAGGTGATCTCCGGGGTCGCCCCCGCCGAGCAGGGCGTCATCGAGTGGCAGGGCCGGCCGGTGCACATCAGACGCCCGCACGACGCCCGGGACCTGGGCATCGCCACCGTCTACCAGGATCTCGCGCTGTGCGGGAACCTCGACGTCGTCGGGAACCTGTTCCTCGGCCGGGAGATCCGCAGGTTCGGGTTCCTGGACGAGGTGGAGATGGAGCGCCGCACCAGACAGCTGCTGGAACGCCTGACCAGGGGGCTGCCCGATCTGCGCGGCCCCGTCGTCTCGCTCTCCAGCGGTCAGCGGCAGACCGTCGCCATCGCCCGCTCGCTGCTCGGCGAACCGCGGGTTCTCCTGCTGGACGAACCGACCGCCGCGCTGGGCTTCGAGCAGACCACCGAGATCCTGGACCTGATCGACCAGTTGCGGGACCGCGGTCTGGGCGTCCTGCTCATCAGCCACAACATGGGCGACGTGAAGGCGCTCGCTGACCGCGCCGCGGTACTGCGGCTGGGTCGCAACAACGGCTTCTTCGACGTGAACACCGCCTCCCAGGAGCAGATCATCTCGTCCGTCACCGGCGCCACGGAGAACGTGCCCCGCCGGCCGGCCGCGCGGGAGGCGGGGTGGTGACCGGCACGCGGGCCGTCACCCGCGCCGTGCGGGGCGGGGTGACGGCCCTCCGGCACAAACTGAGCGCAGGCGAGCTGGGTTCGCTGCCCGTCGTCCTCGTCCTGGCCGTCGTCTGGATCACCTTCCAGTCCCTCAACCAGAACTTCCTCTCGCCCCGGAACCTGTCCAATCTCAGTGTGGACATCGTGGGCACGGGGCTGATCGCGGTCGGCATCGTCTTCGTACTGCTGCTCGGTGAGCTCGATCTGTCCGTCGGCTCGATCAGCGGCCTCGCCGCGGCCGTCTTCGCCGTGCTGAACGTGAAAAACGGGGTGCCGGAGTGGCTCGCGCTCGTCGTCGCGGTGCTGGCGGGCACCGTGGCGGGAACCGTCCAGGGCTACTCCATCGCCAGGACCCGGGTACCGGCCTTCGTGATCACCCTCGCCGGGCTGCTCACCTGGAACGGCCTCATGCTGTCCGTCCTCGGCGACAGCGGCACCGTCAACCTCGACGAGAACGGGCTGGTCGCCAAGCTGACCAGCTACTACTTCACCGACGACGCCGTCGCCTACGCCCTCGCGGCGGTCGCCGCGGGCGCGGTCTTCCTCGTCTGCGACCTCGACCGGCGCCGGCGCAGGGCCATCGGTATGCCGCACCGTTCGCTGCGCGGTATCGCGGTGCGCACCGGAGCGCTCGCGGTGGTCGCGTTCGGCATCGCGTATCTGCTCAACCGGTTCCAGGGTCTGCCGCTCGCCCTGCTGATCTTCCTGGTGGTGGTGGCCGGCCTCGACATCGTGCTGCGCCGCACGCACTACGGACGGCAGGTCTACGCGCTCGGCGGCAGCCTCGAGGCGGCCCGTCGCGCCAGTCTCAGCGTGACGTGGGTGCAGACCGCGGTGCTCGCGGCCTCGGGCACGATGGCCGCCGTCGGCGGCCTCTTCCTGGCCTCGCGCATCACCTCGGTGAGCCAGAGCTCGGGATCGGGCGTGCTGCTGGTCAACGCCATCGCGGCGGCCGTCATCGGCGGCACCAGTCTGTTCGGCGGGCGCGGTACGACCTGGTCGGCCGTGCTCGGCATGCTGGTCATCCAGTCGATCGCCTCGGGCATGGCGATCACGGACACTCCCCCGGCCGTGCAGTTCGTCATCACGGGCGGGGTGCTCTTCGCCGCGGTGATCATCGACTCGCTGTCGCGGCGTTCCCAGGAGGCGCACGGACGGGCCTGACGCCGGCGATGAACGCGATTACTTAGGTGAAAGTTGCACCACTTTTGAACGCGGTGCCACCGATGCCTCGTAGTGAGGGGTACCGGCGCTCACGCGCGAGGCGCTCCAGAGGCGATAGGTCGACAGTGCCGAACAACTCCACCGCGGCCGAGGGACGAAGAACGCCCCTCACCCGCAACTGGCCGGTGGCCAGACGGCTCCGGGCCGTGCTGCTGATCCCCGTGCTCGTCGCCCTGGTGCTCGGCGGCGTACGGGTGAAACGTTCGGTCGACACCTGGCAGGACGCCGACGACGCGGTCCGCGTGGCCGAACTGGTCCAGGCGGCGAACAAGTACGCGAGCGACGCGATCAACGAGCGCGACCTGTCGGTGATCCCCCTGGTGACGGGCGCGAAGGCGTCCGACACGGTCGTCCAGGCCCGCGCGATCACCGACGCGGACGCCCGGGTGTTCGACGCGGCGGTCGCCCGTATGCCGGGGACCAGCGGTCTCCTGCGGCGCGTACAGCTGGTCCGTGCCGGTGAGGCGCAGCTCGCCACCGTACGGGCCGACGCCTTCACCGCCCGGATGTCCGGAGTGCGGACGGAGGAGAGTTACCACACCGTCCAGCACCCCCTGATGGAGCTCTCGAACGAACTGGGCTTCGGCAGCAGCAACCAGGCGAGCTTCGGCCGGACGCTCTACGCCGTGTCCCTGACACAGGCGGCCGAGTCCCTGATCCGGTCCATCGGCACGCACCTGCTGGTGGAGGACCGCGACCGGCTGGCCCCTGGCGAGCTGGCCTCCCAGCTCGCCTCGTTCCGCTCGTACGCCTACCTCGAGAAGGTGGGGCTGCAGGAGTACGCGGGCGCCGGCACCACCGAGGACATGACCAGGCTGCGGCAGGCGCTGGCCGCCGCCGAGGAGCGGGGCAGGCAGCAGACCGCGCAGGCCGCCGCACAGGCCGGGGCGGCGGGGCGGACGTTCGTCGCCCCGCCCGGCATCGAGGAGATGATCACCGAGATCGGCGACGGGAAGCCGTCCGCCGAGCTGGCCGCGCTGGGCATCACACCCGAGTCCTTCTTCGCCGCGTCCACCCTGGGCTTCGACGCCTACCGGGGCATCCAGGTGAACCTCACCGACGCCGCGCTCACGAGCGCCCACGACATCGCCGACGACGCGCGCCGGGACGCCGTGACCAACGCGGCGCTCGTGCTGGCCTCGGTGCTCGTGGCCTTCCTGCTGGCTTCCTGGGTGGCCCGCACGATGAGCACCGGCATGCGCCGGCTGAGCGCCGCCGCCATCGAGATCGCCGGGCGGCGGCTGCCCGCTCTCGTCGACCAGATGTCCAGGACCGACCCGGGCGAGGTGGACACCCGGGTCGTCCCGATCCCGATCGACACCACGGACGAGATCGGCGAGGTCGCCCGGGCCTTCGACCTCGTGCATCGTGAGGCCGTCCGGCTGGCGACCGAGCAGGCCCTGCTGCGGGGCAACCTGAACACGATCTTCACCAACCTCTCGCACCGCGGTCAGTCCCTGATCGAACGGCAACTGGCCCTCATCACCAGCCTGGAGGACAACGAGACCGACCCGGAGCAACTGGAGAACCTCTTCAGGCTGGACCACCTCGCCACCCGGGTCCGCCGCAACGGCGAGAACCTCCTGGTGCTCGGCGGCGAGAAGCCCGCCCAGCAGTGGGACCAGCCACTGGCACTGGTGGACGTCGTCCGCGCGGCCTGCTCGGAGGTGGAGCAGTACGAGCGCATCCGGCTGTCCGGCCTGCCGGAGGCCCAGATCCACGGCCCGGTCGTGCCCGACCTCGTGCATCTGCTCGCCGAACTGCTGGAGAACGCCACCGTGTTCTCGTCCCCGCGCTCGGAGGTGCGGGTGAGCGCCGCCCGGCTCCCGGACGGCCAGATCATGGTCGAGATCCACGACGAGGGCATCGGTCTGGAGGCGGACGACTTCGCGATGATCAACAACAAGCTGGCCGACCCGCCGACCGTGGACGTCGACATCGCCCAGCACATGGGGCTGTTCGTGGTCGGCAGACTCGCCGAACGGCACGGCATCCGCGTCCGGTTGCGGCCGTCCGGCGAGAAGTCCGGCACGACGTCCCTCGTCATGCTGCCCGCCTCGGTCGGCCAGCCCCCGGCGAACGCCCTGCCCGACTCCGACACGCTGGCCCTGGCCATGGTAAGGACCGCCCCGGAGCCCCGGTACGCGGCCGCCGCGGCATCTCCCGGCGGCTCGGACCTGGGGGACGCCTTCTCCGACTACGAGGCGTGGCAGGACGAGCCGGTCGGCACACGTCCCGCCGACGAGTCACCGGACGCGTCACCCGCGGCCGGCCGCCCCCGACGGCTGTCCCGGCGCGCGCCCCGGCGCGACCGCCGCCCCCGTACCGACTGACGCCACGGCCCGCCGGCGGCCCGCCCGGCGTCGCGTGCGGCGGGCCGCGCGTGGCGCCGGGCGGGCCGCGTCTGGCGGGCAGGGCCGCGCGTCGTACGCGGCGTGCAGGGCCGTGCGTCGTACGGCCGGCCGGGACACGCCACCGGATGGCCCATCCCGCCGGTTAGCGGACTATCAGGTCATACCGTGCACAATATGAAGAAATGTCATATCGCGTATCTGGCGTGCACGGCGGCGCTGCTCGGGACGGGGCTCGGCGCCGCTCCGCCGGTCGCGGAACACACGACCCACCCGGTCCACGTGGTCCACCCGGGAGAATCGATCCAGAAGGCGGTGGACGCCGCCCAGCCGGGCGACACCGTTCTGCTGACGTTCGGTACCTATCACCAGAGCGTCGACATCAGCACGCCCGGACTCACCCTGCGCGGCATGGGGCGCGGCACGGTGCTCGAACCGGCGGCGGGCACGGGCACCGGCGCCACCACTCCCAGCACCGGATCGGGCGCCGCGAAGACCCCGAAGACCCCGAAGACCGCGAAAGCCCCGAAGGCGCAGAACAGCTGTGCCGCGGCCGGTAACGGCATCTGCGTCGTGGGCACCAAGGACCACAACGTCGACGGCGTCACCCTCGCCTCCCTGACGGTGACCGGCTTCACCAAGAACGGCGTCTACGCCACGAACGCCGACGGGCTGACCGTGCGCAAGGTCACCGCGGTGAAGAACGGGGTGTGGGGCATCGCCACGGAGCACTCGGTCCACGGCGTGTACCGCGACAACACCGCACGGGACAACGGCGACGCGGGCCTGTTCCTCGCCAACTCGGTGAAGGAGGAGATGGGCGCCACGGACACCTACGGAACGGTGGTCGAGCACAACCGGCTGCAGGGCAACCGGATCGGCGTCACCGTCCGCAGGCTGCGCAACCTGACCGTCGCGCGCAACCACCTCACGGACAACTGCGCGGCGGTGTTCGTCGTCGGCGACGAGAACAAGCCGAAGGCCGGCTTCGTGACCGTGCGCGAGAACCGCATCGAGCACAACAACAAGTCCTGCCCGAAGACGGCCCGGCTGGACGCCCTGCAGGGCTCCGGCATCGTCCTGACCGGCGCCGAGGACAGCCTGGTCACCGAGAACGTGATCACGGACAACGTCGGCAAGTCCCCGCTGTCGGGCGGCATCGTCCTGTTCAAGAGTTTCGTGGGCACGACCAGTGACCGGAACCGGATCAGCGACAACCAGCTGCGGGACAACTCCCCGGCGGACCTGGTCAACACGGACACCGGCAAGGGCAACACCTTCGAAGGCAACTCCTGCCGGTCGTCCAAGCCCGCCGGCCTGTGCTGAAACCCACGGACTCCAAGAACACCGAGAAGGAAGGAAGGCGGCACATGACGACCGCTCAGTCTGCCCCTCCGCCGTCCATGCGGCTGCGGGAACTCGCCTTCGGGGCGGCCTGTGCCGCCGCCCTGCGCGCCGCCGCCCGGCTGGGCGTCGCCGACGCCCTCGGCGACGACCCCATGGCCGTGGAGGACATCGCGGCCGCGGTGAAGACCGAACCCCGCCCGCTGCGACGGCTGTTGCGGGCCCTGTCCTGCTACGGCGTCTTCGCCGAGCGGCCGGACGGGACGTTCGCGCACACCGACGTCTCCCGGCTGCTGCGCGAGGACGACCCCAACAGTCTGCGCGCCATCTCGCTGTGGTGCACCGAGCCATGGACCTGGGACGCCTGGCCGCTGCTGGACGAGGCGGTGCGCACCGGCCGCAACGTGGTGGAGGACCTGTACGGCAAGGAGTTCTTCCCCTACCTCAACGAGGACGCCCCGGAGTCGGCCGACGTCTTCAACCGCGCCATGACGACCTCCAGTGTGCAGTCGGCGCGGGACGTCGCGGAGTTCCTCGACCTGACGGGGAGCTCGTCGGTCGCCGACATCGGCGGCGGCCAGGGGCACGTGGTGGCGAGCCTGCTGGACAAGTACCCCGCGATGCACGGGACGCTGCTCGACCTCCCCCGGGTGGTCGAGAACGCGGTGCCGAGGCTGCGCGCCGGCGGCGACCTCGCGGACCGTGCCCGCGTGGTGCCCGGTGACGTCCGGACGGCCGTCCCGGTGAAGGCCGACGTCTACGTCATCAAGAACATCCTGGAGTGGGACGACGAGAGCACCGCCCGCACGCTGCGCAACGTCCGCGAGGCGGGCGGCCCCGGGACCCGGGTCGTGGTCATCGAGAACCTCGTCGACGACTCGCCCTCGATGCGGTTCAGCACCGCGATGGACCTGCTGCTGCTCCTCAACGTCGGCGGGGCCAAGCACACCACCCGGAGCATGGTGGACCGGCTGACCGAAGCGGGTCTGGTCATCGACGACATCAGTCCGGTCAACCCGTATCTGCACGCGTTCGACTGCCACGTCGCCGGCTGATCCGACCGCGTTCCCGTATCTCCACATCCCCCTGTCCCCCTGTCCCCCAAAAGGAGACACACACGGACCACCGGTCGCCGGGCCCGCAGCGGTGGCCCGCGGTTTCACCACGCGGCGG
>NZ_JBHWUU010000128.1:0-17847 GCF_042737375.1 Streptomyces sp. NPDC060000 | reverse complement strand
GCGGGCCCGCGCCTCTTGGGGCCCCCCGCGCCCCTCTTCCCGTTCGCGCCGCCGCAGGCCCGGCCCCCGTCGGCACCACCACGACCCGGCCGCCGATCGCGCCGCCGCAGACCCGGCCACCAATCGCGCCGCAGGCCCGGGGCCACCGATCGCGCCGCCGCGAACCCGTGGCCACCGATCACGCCACCGCAAACCCGGGGCCACCGTCCGCGCCGCCACAGGCCCAGGGGGCCGCCGATCGCGCCGCCGGACCGCCCGCCGATTTCGCTGTCAGCGTCTTCCCCACAGATGGAGCACAAGTCGGCCACAGAGGAGGATTGCATTCCGCAGGTCACGGGTATGACGGGCTACGACCTTGGTGCACAGCCCCACCGTTCGGGAGGGACCCAAATGATCTTGGAAGCGCTCGGCTCCGCTGTGCTCGGTCTCGTGCTCGCGTGGGCCGCGATCCACCGCTTCTCCCACCGCCTGCCGGTCCGCACCCTCGTCTTCGCGACGGGCGTCGCCGGAGCCCTGTTCGGTGACTTCGTCACCCACAGCGCGCTGGGCCCGGGCACCGCCCTGGCGAGTCTCCTCGGCGCGGCGATCGTCTCCGCCGCCTCGGTCTCGCTGCTGCTGCGCCCGGCCGGCCGACTCAGGCGACGATCGGCCCCGGCGTAGGCCCGGGCCTACGCCGTCCCGGCGGTGCTAGGCCGCCAGGCCCAGCGCCGCCATCCGCTTGGTGTGCGCCTCGGTGATCCGGGAGAACATCCGGCCGACCTCGGCGAGGTCGAAGCCGTCCGCGGCACCGCCCACGAGCATCGTCGACAGCGCGTCGCGGTCCGCGACCACCCGCTGGGACTGCGACAGTGCCTCGCCCATCAGCCGCCGCGCCCACAGCGCGAGCCGTCCGCCCACCCGCGGCTCCGCGTCGATCGCGGCGCGCACCCGGTCCACGGCGAAGCCCGCGTGACCGGTGTCGTCGAGCACGGCCAGCACCAGGGCCCGGCTGTCGGTGTCCAGGCGCACCGCGACCTCACGGTAGAAGTCGCTGGCGATCGAGTCGCCGACAAACGCCTTGACAAGGCCCTCCAGCCAGTCCGACGGGGCCGTCTGCTTGTGGAAGCCGTCGAGCGCGGCGACGAACGGTTGCATCGCCGGCGTCGGTTCCTCACCGATCTCCGTGAGCCGGTTGCGCAGCCGCTCGAAGTGGTGGAACTCGGCCGACGCCATCTTCGCCAGCTCCGCCTTGTCCTCCAGCGTGGGCGCCAGCTTGGCGTCCTCCGCGAGCCGCTCGAACGCCGCCAGCTCGCCGTACGCCAGCGCGCCCAGCAGATCCACGACCGCGGCCCGGTACTGCGGGTCGGCCGAGGCCGTCGTCCAGTCCTGGGCGGCGATGCCGGTGGCGGTGTTCTCGGGCTTGTCAGAGGTCGTCATGAAGCGCACAATAGCCCGCTCGCCGCACGGTGGAAGTCCCTGGTCAATCAGTGTGACGACGTAGACGTGCGAGACCACTCCCGGCACTGTGACAACCACAACGTGACCGAATCGGCCATCGCGTGTGCACGAATTCGGGGTATGGTGGTAATGCGCCTGCCGAATATTCGACGGGCCGCACGTATTGAGGATGCCCGGTCGGTGGCCCGATCGGCTCCGACCCGACAGCCCTCCTCGTCCGTAAGGCACTCTGCGTACGGAACCCGGAGGGGACCCCCTCAGCGGTACGAGCGCTAGAGCGTCGGCAGAGGTCCCGTGTCTTGACGGCTTGCCCGTGAGGCAGCCGACGTCCCCCCGGGCACGGTCCGGACACGACCCCCGCGCTCGCCTCGCACCGCGCACACAGAAGAGGCAGCACCCTGACTACGTTCCGAGAGCTCGGCATCCTTTCCGAGACCGTCGAGGCCCTGGAGGCCGTCGGCATCACCAGTCCGTTCCCCATCCAGGAGCTGACGCTTCCCGTCGCCCTCACGGGCACGGACGTCATCGGCCAGGCCAAGACCGGCACCGGCAAGACGCTCGGCTTCGGCCTCCCGCTCCTCGAGCGCGTGACCGTCCCCGCCGACGTCGAGGCCGGCCGCGCCCGGCCCGAGGACCTCACCGACGCCCCGCAGGCGCTCATCGTCGTCCCCACGCGTGAGCTGTGCACGCAGGTCACCAACGACCTGCTGACCGCGGGCAAGGTGCGCAACGTGCGCGTTCTCGCCATCTACGGCGGCCGCGCCTACGAGCCCCAGGTCGAGGCCCTCAAGAAGGGCATCGACGTCGTCGTCGGCACCCCGGGCCGTCTGCTGGACCTCGCGGGCCAGAAGAAGCTCGACCTCAAGCACATCAAGTCGCTCGTCCTCGACGAGGCCGACGAGATGCTCGACCTGGGCTTCCTGCCCGACGTCGAGAAGATCATCAACATGCTTCCGGCGAAGCGCCAGACGATGCTGTTCTCCGCGACCATGCCGGGCGCGGTCATCGGCCTCGCTCGCCGCTACATGTCGCAGCCGACGCACATCAACGCCACCTCGCCCGACGACGCGGGCAGGACCGTCGCGAACACCAAGCAGCACGTGTACCGCGCGCACAACATGGACAAGCCCGAGATGGTCTCGCGCATCCTGCAGGCCGATGGCCGCGGTCTCGTCATGGTGTTCTGCCGTACCAAGCGCACGGCGGCCGACCTCGCCGACCAGCTCCAGCAGCGCGGCTTCGCCTCCGGCGCGGTCCACGGCGACCTCGGCCAGGGTGCCCGCGAGCAGGCGCTGCGCGCCTTCCGCAACGGCAAGGTCGACGTCCTCGTCTGCACCGACGTCGCCGCCCGCGGCATCGACGTCGAGGGCGTGACACACGTCATCAACTACCAGTCCCCCGAGGACGAGAAGACGTATCTGCACCGCATCGGCCGTACCGGCCGCGCGGGCGCCAAGGGCATCGCGGTCACGCTGGTCGACTGGGACGACATCCCGCGCTGGCAGCTCATCAACAAGGCGCTGGAGCTCGACTTCGGCAACCCGCCGGAGACGTACTCCACCTCTCCGCACTTCTTCGAGGAACTCGGCATTCCCGCGGGCACCAAGGGTGTTCTGCCCCGCTCGGAGCGCACCCGCGCCGGGCTCGACGCGGAGGAGCTCGAGGACCTGGGCGAGCCGGGCGGCCGCGGTGCGCGCGGTCGCAACGACCGCGGCGACCGGGGTGACCGGGGCGGCCGTGACCGCGGCGGTCGTGGTGACCGCGGCGGCCGGGGCGAGTCCCGTTCCGCCGGCGAGCGGTCCGACGAGCACGAGCGGTCGGCACGCACGCCGCGTCGCCGTCGTCGTACGCGCAACGGCTCCGCGCTCGACGCTACGGCCACGCCCGCCGGAACCACCGCCGCGGCACAGGCCCCGGTGGCCGAGCCGACGCCCGTGACCGACGAGGCCGCCGGCCCGCGCACTCCGCGCCGCCGTCGCCGTACCCGTAACGGGTCCGCGCAGGACGCCGTCGTCGCGTCGGCCGTGCCGGTCACCGCGGCGGCTGTCGAGCCCGTCGCCGAGGCCGCGGAAGCGGCCGTGACGACGGCGGAGGCCACCGTCCTGGACACCCCGGAGACCGCTCCGGAGGGCACGGCCAAGCCGCGCCGCCGCCGTACCCGCAAGACCGCGGAGAGCGTGGAGAGCGCGCAGCCCGTGGAGAGCGCCCCGGCCACGGTGGTGGAGCCGCCGGCCGCCGAGGTCCCCGCGACCGGGACGGCCGTCGACACGGCGGAGGCGACGGTGACCCGGCCGCGCCGCCGCACCCGCAAGGCGACGGCTCCGGCCGAGACCCTGGTCGAGACGGTCGAGACCGTCGACGCCCCGGAGGCCACCCCGGCCGCCGAGACCGTGGTCAAGCCGCGCCGCACCCGCAGGACGGCAGCCGCCGCCCCGACCGAGGCCGCCGAGGCCGTGGTCAAGCCGCGCCGTACCCGCAAGACGGCAGCCGCCGCCCCGGCGGAGACGGCAGTCGACACCGCGGAAGCGACCGAGACCAAGCCCCGCCGCCGCACCACCCGCAAGACCGCCCAGCCCGAGACCACGGCCACCACGGCCGAGATCCCGGCCCAGGCCACGCAGGAAGCGGAAGCCACCAAGCCGCGCCGCACCCGCAAGACCGCCGCCACCGCCCCGGCCGAGGCCAACGCCGAGACCGCGGCCGACACGGCCGAAGCGACCGAGGCGAAGCCCAGGGTGCGCCGCACCCGCAAGGCGACGGTCCCGGCCGAGGCCGCCGTGGACACGGCCGAGGCCGCCGAGGCCAAGCCGCGCCGCACGCGCAAGACCGCCGCCCCGGCGACCGTCGAGGCCCCGGCAGCCGTCGAGCCCGAGGCCAAGCCGCGTCGCACCCGTAAGGCGGCGGCTCCGGCCGAGGCCGCGCTCGACACGGCCGAGGCCACCGAGGCCAAGCCGCGCCGCACCCGCAAGACCGCCGCCAAGGCCACGGCGACGGAGGCGGAGGCGGAGCCGGTCGCGGAGGCCGCCGCCGAGGCCGTGGTCAAGCCGCGCCGTACCCGCAAGACGGCAGCCGCCGCCCCGGCGGAGACGGCAGTCGACACCGCGGAAGCGACCGAGACCAAGCCCCGCCGCCGCACCACCCGCAAGACCGCCCAGCCCGAGACCACGGCCACCACGGCCGAGATCCCGGCCCAGGCCACGCAGGAAGCGGAAGCCACCAAGCCGCGCCGCACCCGCAAGACCGCCGCCACCGCCCCGGCCGAGGCCAACGCCGAGACCGCGGCCGACACGGCCGAGGCCAAGCCCAGGGTGCGCCGCGCCCGCAAGGCGACGGCCGCCGCGGAGCCCGCGGACGGCTGATCGAACCGCACGGCACGACGGCCCGACGGCCCGGTCCCTCCTCGTCGAGGGGCCGGGCCGTCGGCGTTCGCGAGGACGGGTCCCGCCCAGGGCGCGCCGAGTGGCCTCCCGGTAGCCTCGGCACGTGACCAGGTCGAGCTCCACCACCCCCTTCCCGCCGCCCCCCGGCGCGCGTGCGTATCACCTGCGGACCGGGCGCGGCGAGTTCGCCGTGGTCGACTCGCCCGTGCCCGCCGGGGTGCGGCCGCGAGGCGTCGCCCTGCTGATGCCCGGCTTCACCGGCAGCAAGGAGGATTTCCACCGGCTGCACGAGCCGCTCGCGGCCCGCGGCTACCGGACGGTCGCGGTGGACGGGCGGGGGCAGAACGAGTCCGACGGACCCGCCGACGACGAATCCGCTTACGCGGGTGAGGAGTTGGCGCGGGACGCGCTGGCGCAGGCGGCGGCCCTGGGCGTTCCCCTGCACCTCGTCGGGCACTCCCTCGGCGGTCAGATCGCCCGTGCCGCCGTGCTTCTCGACCACTCCCCCTTCGTCTCGTTCACGCTCGTCGCCTCGGGTCCGGCCGAGATCTCGGACTCCCAGAAGCAGCGCGTGAAGCTGCTGCACGACGCGCTCGCCGTGATGACGATGCCGGAGGTCTGGGAGGCGATCCTGGCGATGGGTCCGCCGGAGGAGGTCGGCGGTCCGGCCAGCGGCCACGGCGAGCCGGAGCTGTTGCGGCAGCGCTGGCTGAACCACAAGCCCGCGCAACTCCTGGCGACCGGGCGCCAGTTGTGCGTCGAGCCGGACCGGGTCGGCGAACTCGCCGCCGTTCCCCTGCCGTTCCATGTCCTGTCGGGTGCGCTGGACGACACCTGGCCGGTCCCCCTCCTCGACGCCATGGCCGTCGAGCTGGGCGCGCACCGGACGATCATCCCGGGTGCCGAGCACTCGCCGAACCAGGACCAGCCGCTGCCGACGGCCCACGCGCTCGCCGACTTCTTCGACCGTCACCCCGGGCGCCGGGGCCCGTCCTAGTACGTCCTAGTACTGCGTCTGCACGTGCTCCCAGAAGCCGTCCCGCAGCGCGCGCCTCAGGTCCGCCTGGCCGCGCAGGGAGTACTGGAGGATGCCCTCCGCCTCCACGAGCAGGTCCTGGTCGACGGAGCCCGGGAGGTAGGGGTGGCCCGGCAGCAGGTCCGCCAGTGCCTCCCTGCCTCGCGCCGACAGCCACTTCGCCGCGACCTGCGCCCCGACGAAGCGGACGGTCTCGCGGGTGGGCCGGTTCGCGCCGGCCGGCTCGTAGGCCGCGGCGGTGCGCCGTGAGACGTACGGCTTGAAGAAGTCGAGGTCGAGGGTGCGCTGGCTGTCGACCTCCCAGAGCAGCGGCTCGGCCTGGTTGCGGCCTTCCGGCGCCTCGATGCCCCACAGGTGCACGCGGGCGCCGTACCCCTGCGCGGCCTCCACCGCCGAGACCAGGTCCTCGTCGCCGCCCAGCAGGGCCGCGTCGCTGATGGCCCGGTGCCGGGCCAGGGACTCCAGGTCGGACCGGATCAGCGAATCGACGCCCTTCTGCTGGTTGTTGGCGTTCAGGTTGCCCAACCGCACCTTCACGTCCGGCAGTTCGGCGATGGACTGCTGCTCGGTGGTGTGGATGCGGCGCCGGGCGCCGTCGTACCAGTAGACGCGCAGCAGCCGGCTGTCGGCGAAGATCGAGCGGGCACGGTCGATGAGCGCCTCGATCAGGCCCTCGGCGTCGAGGTCGAAGGCTCTGCGGTCCTCGGTCCCGGCCACCAGGCGCCCCGCGGCCGCGTACAGATACCCCGCGTCGACGAAGATCGCGTGGGTCGAGGGCGTCTTGGCCACCTCGGCGAGCATGCGGGTGAGCAGCTCGTTCGTGCGGTCGATGCGGGCGGCGAGAGCCGGGAGATCGTCGTTCATCGCCTCCATTGTTCCGGTGGTCACGCTGCGAACACAACCGGTCCCGTTCAGTCTCCGCCCGAACCCTGCCCGAACTCTCTTACTCGTGAGTAATTAGTCGTTCGAAAAATTTCTTTAGCGTAGGGAATGTTTGTAACACGCATGCCGTTGACTCCCTACGTAACCAAGTAGTTCTCCTCAGGAGGATGACCAGACGAAGGGAGAAGCCATGCGCTTCGAAATCATGCGACTCGACGACGTCGACGGCACAGCCGTGGACAGCACCGTCGTAGACGCCGCCTCCGTCAACCGGATCGTTCAACAGGCCGCCGCCATCGGGCAGCGGCTGTGGATCCGTCCGGCCGACACCTCGGCCTCGTAACGGGTCCCATACAGGCTTCAGAGCCCCTTACGGCGATGCCGTAGGGGGCTCTCTGCGCGTGCCGGGTCCAGGTCCGGTCAGCCGGCCCGGATCACCTGGGTGACGCCGTTGATGATCTGCTGCACGGCGATCGCGGAGAGCATCATGCCCGCCAGCCGCGTCACCAGGACCACGCCGCCGTCCTTGATTACCCGGATGATCAGCAGCGAGTAGCGCATCACCAGCCACAGCACGACATGGATGGCGAGGATGGCCGTCCAGAGCGAGACCTGCGTCGGCACGGTGTCGGCCTTCTGCACGGCGAGGATGACGGACACGATCGCGCCGGGCCCGGCCAGCAGCGGCATGCCCAGCGGGACGAGCGCGACATTGACGTCCTTGGTCTGCTGGGGCTCGTCGTTCTTGCCTGTGAGCAGGTCGAGCGCGATCAGCAGGAGCAGCAGCCCGCCCGCGATCATCAGGGCGGGCACGGAGACATGCAGGTAGTCGAGGATCTGGTGCCCGAGGAGCCCGAAGACGGTGATCACGCCGCCCGCCACACAGACCGCCTGGAAGGCCATCCGCTTCTGCACCTTCGCGGGGCGCCCGGCGGTAAGCGCGAGGAAGATCGGGGTGATCCCGGGGGGATCCATGATGACAAAAAGGGTGAGGAAGAGGGAGCCGAAGACGGCGAAGTCGAACATCAGTACGGAAGCCTTGCGGGAAAGGGAGTGGACCGGGACGCGGGGAGTTGACCTCAGGCTCCGCCGGTCCCCGGTACCGGGAACGCCCCGGTGGCGCGCCGGGTGATCTCCCCGTACACCTCGGGGTCGGTGGTGTACTCGCCGAGCACGCAGGTCTTGCGGCTGCCGTGGTAGTCCGACGACCCGGTGACCAGCAGTCCCAGATCGGCGGCCAGCCCGCGCAGCCGCGCGCGTGTGTCCGCGTCGTGGTCCATGTGCTCGACCTCGATGCCGTCGAGGCCTGCGGCGGCCAGCTCGGCGATCCGGGACTCCGACACCGTACGACCGCGCTTGCTCGCACCCGGGTGCGCGAAGACGGTGACCCCGCCCGCGGCCTTGACCAGCCGGATCGCCTCGAAGGGGTCGGTCTCGTGCTTCCCCACGTGGGCCCGGCCGCCGTCGGCCAGCCAGTTCTCGGTGAAGGCGTCGTTCACCGTCGGCACGACGCCGAGCTCGACCAGTGCGGTGGCGACGTGCGGCCTCCCGACGGACCCCTCGCCCGCGATCCGCGCGACCTGCTCCCAGGTGACGTCCACACCCAGGTCGTTGAGCCTCGCGACCATGGCCCGCGCCCGCGGCACCCGGTCGTCGCGCACCAGCTCACGCTCGGCGAGCAGGGCGGGCTCCTCGGGGTCGAACAGGTAGGCCAGCATGTGCATGCTGACGCCGTCGATGCGGCAGGACAGCTCGGCGCCGGTCACGAGCGTGAGCCCCGACGGCAGAGCGGCGAGGGCCTCGGCGTAACCGCGGGAGGTGTCGTGATCGGTCAGCGCGACAACGTCCAGACCGGCGGCGCCCGCGTTGCGGACCAGCTCGGCCGGGGTGTCCGTACCGTCGGAGGCCGTGGAGTGGCAGTGCAGATCGATGCGCACGACGCGGACTCCAGGCGATGACGGGACGGAAGGGGACGCCCCAGCATAACCGGTAATCAGCCCCCCCCTCGTCACACCCAAAACCCCCGAGCACCCCCTACATGCCCAGCACCGAATCCCTCGGGCCGCGACCCACGTACGACACCGATCGCCCAGCCCAGTGGAACGCTACGGCCTGAGCAGGCGCGGTGACAGCGCCCCGCACGGCACCAGGTCCAGTTCGGCACCCGCGTCCCGCAGATCCGTCAGCACCAGTTCGTCGTACATCAGCAGTCCGGACTGCTCGGGCCACACCACCGCCCACAGCCACAGCCCGCACGCCTCGCCCGCGAAGACGGCCCGGTCGTCCGGGGTGGCGGAAACATGCCAGAGCGGGGTCGGGCGGCCGGCGGCCAGGACCTTGGCCTGCGGAGGTTTCTCGACGCTCATGTACGGACCCGGATCCGGCCCGTCGACACCGGCGTACCGCGCGCCCAGTCCGACGCCCAGCTCCTCGGCGACCAGGACCAGCTCGCCCATCCCGCCGAGCGGGCCGGGGCCGGTGCAGGCCACCGCGGTGGCGCGGCCCCCGCTGCGATCGTCCCCCGCATACGTCACGCCCGTGAAGAGCCAGCCGACCGGCAGCGGCCACGGCATCCACACCGGTACCTGCGTGCGGTGCACGACGACACTGAGGGCCTCGACGCTGGGCGGGATCACGGGCTGAAGCGGATACACCGTCCCGTGCGCGTCACACTGCCAGGAATCGGCGAAGAGTCCGGGAGCCCTGACCCGGCCACCACACTTCGGGCAACTGGGTTCGCCCCTCATAGAGCCCCACGGTCCTACCCGAGCACGCCCACGTCAAGGACGATCACCCGTCCGGACGGAAGTGACCGCCGGGAAAGATGTATATGTAGCTTGCATTTATTAGGCTGCCTAACCTACTGTATGTATATACCAACTATCTTCCTGAGGGGTGAGCGGAACCATGGACCCATTCGATGCGGGAGCCGGAAGCATCCTGCGGCAGCCGAAGGCGGTGTGGGCGACGGCCGGCGCGGCCGTCGTCGCCTTCATGGGCATCGGTCTCGTCGACCCGATCCTGCCGTCCATCGCCCAGGGGCTGGACGCCACGGCCGGCCAGGTCTCCCTGCTGTTCACCTCGTACTTCCTGATCACCGCGTTCGCGATGCTGGTGACCGGCTTCGTCTCCAGCCGCATCGGCGGCCGCCGGACGCTGCTGCTCGGCCTCGCCCTCGTCGTCGTCTTCGCGGCTCTCGCGGGCACCTCGGGCTCGGTCGGTGAACTGGTCGGCTTCCGGGCGGGCTGGGGGCTCGGCAACGCGCTGTTCGTGTCGACCGCCCTCGCCGTGATCGTCGGCGCCGCGGCCGGCGGCAGCGCGGCCGCCATCCTGCTGTACGAGTCCGCCCTCGGCCTCGGCATGGCCTGCGGGCCGCTGCTGGGCGCGCTGCTCGGCGACGCCAGCTGGCGCTATCCCTTCTTCGGCACCGCGTTCCTGATGGCGATCGGCTTCCTGTGCATCACGGTGTTCCTGAAGGACCAGCCGAAGCCGGCCCGGAAGATCTCCCTGCTGGACCCGATCAAGGCGCTCGGCCACGGCGGTCTCGCCTCCGCCGCCGCCTCGGCGTTCTTCTACAACTACACGTTCTTCACCGTGCTGGCCTTCACCCCGTTCGTACTGAACATGACCCCCTACAAGTCGGGGGCGGTGTTCTTCGCCTGGGGTGTGCTGCTCGCGGTCTTCTCCGTCCTCGTGGCGCCGCGGCTGCAGGAGCGGTTCGGCTCACTGAAGGTGCTCGGCGGCTCGCTGGTGCTGCTCGCCGTCGACGTGTTCGCCCTCGGGTACGGCGACCACACCACGGCGATCGTCTGCACGATCCTGTCGGGCGCGTTCATCGGCGTGAACAACACCGTCTACACCGAGTTGGCGCTCGGCGTCTCGGACGCCCCGCGTCCGGTGGCGAGCGCCGGCTACAACTTCGTGCGGTGGTTCGCGGCCGCGGCCGCGCCCTACTTCGCTCCGAAGATCGAGGAGTGGACCGACATCCATGTCCCGTTCGTCGTCGCGGCGGTCACCGCGGTGCTCGGCGCGGTCGTGGTCGTCGTCCGGCGGAAGGCACTCACGCACGAAGCCGAGGAGCTGGAGCCGAAGCACGCGACCGAGGACGGGGTCACGGTCTTCGCCAACTGAGCCGGCTGAGTCGACTGAACCGACCGGGTGTCAACTGACCATCGACGTCCGACCGTTGGTGACATCGGTCACCCGGACCTCAATCGAGCGGGACGGACCTCCGGGAGGGATCCCGGAGGTCCGTCCCGCTCGTCAGCCAGCGCTCCTGGAGGGCTTGGGCGCCGTGCACGCGCTTCCAGGCAGCCTCGTTGGGGGTCATGGGCAGCAGGGGCAGGAAGCGGACCGGGTCGAGGGGTTCGTCGAGGTCGAGGTCCTCGACCAGACCGCCCGGCTCAGCGACCAGGACCGAGGTGAACGGGGCGCCGGGCCACAGGGGTTCGCCCACGTCGAGAGAACTGCCCGGAGCCACGACCACGCCCTCGACCTGCGGGGAAGCGGCGAGCACGGCGAGCGGGCGGAGCACCTGGTCGGTGTCGGCGGCGCCGGGCCTGACGGACAGCACCAGCTCGGCGCGCGGCCCCTTCACCGGGTCGGCGAGCACCGCCGTCGGGTCGCTCATCGGCTGCGCGGACATGCCGAGCGTGGCGTAGCGGACGACGTCGCCCTCGCGGAAACGCAGCACCTCGAGGCGGTCCGTACCGAGGAAGGTGACCGAGGCGCGGGCGTCCGGCTCGCCCAGGGCGCTGCGCAAACGGGCCTCGACCAGAGGAAGAACTTCTGCCATGCGGCGAGCATAGAACTCGTCTGCGCGGGGCAAAGCAGCGCCTTGACACTTCAGTCGACTGCTACTCTTGCCCGGTGGTTCGGGGCCGCGCGCAGATGGGGGTCCCCCCAGGCTTTTAGGGCACTGGGGGAGTAGCGATCTTGCCCCGACGCAGACGAGACTCCCTTACGAGGGACCGGCTGGAGGAGGTGGGGCTGTCATGGATCGAAGTCACCCGTGCAGTACCACTCGCTCTTCCGGCCGCTGACGCAGCTGCTCCGGCTTCTTGGCCCCCGGCTGGTCGCCACCTCTCGCGCTCATCTTCATGCGGAAGAGCACTTCGTTTTGTTCTTTACCTGATCTGCCCGATCCGTCCGATCTGCCAGATCTCTCCGGTCAGATTCAGTAGCGAAGCTCGCCACCGCGACGGAGCGGTGCTCCCCGCTTTGCGGACGTGCCGAACATCCTCAGTCAGGACGTCCCCATTCCGGGCAGTTCCATCCGTCGTGGCGGTCTTTCTTTGCTCGTCGCGAAGGAGCCTGCCATGTCGATGATCCGTGACCTCCGTGCCGTTGTCCGCCCCGCCCGCCCCTCCCTGCGCAAGGGGGGCGGGCGCATGGACACCGGCGCCTACGACACCACCCGCGACCCCGCCACGCCGTCCGCCGTCATCGACTGCGCGGTCTACCGCGACGGATCGCGCGTCGCGTACACGCAGCCGCCGACCCCGCAGGAGGCGATGCGCCGGGTGCGGCGCGACGGAGGCTTCGTGTGGATCGGTCTGCACGAGCCGACCGAGGCCGAATTCGCCGGTATCGCAGCCGAGTTCGGGCTGCACCCGCTGGCCGTGGAGGACGCCGTGCAGGCGCACCAGCGGCCCAAGCTCGAGCGTTACGACGACTCCCTCTTCACCGTCTTCAAGACCATCCACTACGTCGAGCACGACCGGCTCACGGCCAACAGCGAGGTCGTCGAGACCGGTGAGGTCATGTGCTTCACCGGCAAGGACTTCTTCATCACCGTCCGGCACGGCGGCCAGGGCTCGCTGCGCGCCCTGCGCCACCGCCTCCAGGACGACCCCGAGCTGCTCGCCAAGGGTCCCTCGGCGGTGCTGCACGCCATCGCCGACCATGTCGTCGACGGCTACATCGCGGTCGCGGACGCCGTGCAGGACGACATCGACGAGGTCGAGACGGAGGTGTTCTCGCCGGGCCGCAAGGGCACCCCGCGCGGTACGGACGCCGGCCGGATCTACCAACTCAAGCGCGAGGTACTGGAGTTCAAGCGCGCGGTGTCGCCGCTGCTGCGGCCGATGCAGCTGCTGAGCGAGCGGCCGATGCGGCTGGTCGACCCCGACATCCAGAAGTACTTCCGCGATGTCGCCGACCACCTGGCCCGGGTCCAGGAGCAGGTCATCGCCTTCGACGAGCTCCTCAACTCGATCCTCCAGGCCAACCTCGCGCAGGCGTCCGTCGCGCAGAACGAGGACATGCGGAAGATCACGTCCTGGGCCGCCATCATCGCCGTACCGACGATGGTGTGCGGGGTGTACGGCATGAACTTCGACTACATGCCGGAACTGCACTCGAAGTACGGCTATCCGGTGGTCATGTCGGCCATGGTGGCGCTCTGCGTGGGCATCCACCGCACGCTGAAGCGCAACGGCTGGCTGTGAGGACCCCGGCACCGCCTCGTTAGGGTGAGCCCATGACTAGAGAGCTGCTGCTCGACCAGGCCCTCGTCGAGGAGGCCACCAAGAAGTCCGGCCTCGTCTGGGTCCGGGGCGCCGGCGAACCGGCCGCGCGTGCGCTGTGGCACGTGTGGCACGAGGGCGCGGTCTGTCTGGTCGGCGACGGGCCCGGGGAGCAGCCGCTGACCGGGCTTGCCGAGGGCGGCACGGCCGAGGTCACCGTCCGCAGCAAGGACAAGGGCGGTCGGCTGGTCTGCTGGACGGCGCGGGTCGTACCGCTCGCGGTCGGCTCCGAGGCATACGAGGCGGCCGTCGCCGAGCTCAGGGGCAAGCGGCTGAACGCGCCCGACGGCGAGGCGATGACCGGGCGTTGGGCACGCGAGTGCCGGGTGCTCCGCCTGGAGCCGACCGGAGCCACGCTGCCCCTGCCCGACGGTGACCTGGCGGCACGTCCGGTGCCGACGCCCGCCACCACGCGTGAGCCGGCGCCGGCGGGACTGCCGAAGCTGCTGCTGAGAAAGCGCAGACGGGCGTAGCCGCCACCACGAAGGGGCGGTCAGGACGTCGGGAGCTGCTTGCCGTAGTCCACCGTCTCGCCCTTCGCCGGCTCCTTCAGGGCGAAGGCCTCGCCCCAGGAGGAGAAGCTCAGCGTGCCGGCCCCTCCGGCGCGCTCCAGGCGCAACGGGTAGGGCTTGCCCTCCAGCGACACGTCGAGCTTGCCGCCGGAGCCGCCGTCGCCCGTGATGCGGATCGTGCGGACGCCGGACTGCTCGTGGTGGCCGTCGGTGGCCAGGGTGCCGTGCAGCGTCAGCAGACCGTCGAGGAGGAGGTCCTTGTCCGTGAAGCCACTGAACTTCTTGTACGAGGGGTCGCCCGTCGGCACCTTGACGTACTTGCCGCCGAGCTTGTCGCCGGCCGCCGTGTCCGAACCGCCGTCGCCGGACTTGCCGTCCTCCTTGTTCCAGAACGCCGCGTCGGCCTTCAGGAACAGCTGCTCGCCGACCCGCAGCAGGTGGAAGGTGGCCCCTTCCGCGGTGACCGATCCGGTGCCGCCGTCCGCCTTGAGCCGCATGTCGAGCTTGTACGTGCGCCCGCTGGTGACCACACTCCCGGACAGCCGCACCGCATCCACGGCACCCGCGGCGGACTTCGTCTTCGCCTGGATCTGCGCGGGGGGCAGCTTGCCCACCCCGTTCGTGCCCGCGTCCGGATCGTCACCGCATCCGGTCAGTCCCATGCCCAACGCCAGCGCGCACATCGCGCCCACCAGCGTGGCCCGGCGAGTTCGGCCCTGGGGAATCGCAGTCACAGGGAAGGCTGCCTTTCTGCGGGGGTGTGCTGAGCGGCGTACGGCAGCGTACCGGGGCCGCGGTCGGCCGGCGGAGCCAGTCCGTCCGGACCGCCCACCAGCGCGGATCCGATCGGGACGGGCTAGCCTGAAGCCCGCACGAGCGGGCAATCGGGAAAAGAACATCACCGTTGACAGCAGCGGTAGAGAAGGAGGTCCGGTCATGGCGGCGGGCGCCCCGCGGATCTTCGTGTCGCACCTCTCCGGCGTTCCCGTCTTCGACCCGAACGGCGACCAGGTAGGGCGGGTGCGCGATCTGGTCGTCACGCTGCGGGTGCGACGGCGGCCGCCGAGGGTGCTCGGGCTGGTCGTCGAACTGTCCACGCGGCGCCGCATCTTCCTGCCCATGACCCGGGTCACCGGCATCGAGTCCGGTCAGGTCATCACCACCGGCGTGCTCAACGTCCGCCGTTTCGAGCAGCGGCCCACCGAGCGGCTCGTCTTCGGTGAGCTGCTCGACCTGCGCGTCACGCTCGGCGAGACCGGCGAGGAGGTCACCGTCCTCGACGTGTCGGTGCAGCAGCTGCCTGCCCGCCGGGACTGGGAGCTCGACCGGGTCTTCGTGCGCAAGGGGAAGAAGGCGACCGCCTTCCGGCGGGCGAAGGGCGAGACGCTGACCGTGGAGTGGTCGGCGGTCACCGGGTTCTCGCTGGAGGAGCACGGACAGGGCGCGGAGAGCCTCCTCGCCACCTTCGAACAGCTGCGCCCCGCCGACCTCGCCAACGTCCTGCACCATCTGTCGCCGAAGCGGCGCGCCGAGGTCGCCGCCGCCCTCGACGACGACCGTCTCGCCGACGTCCTCGAAGAGCTCCCGGAGGACGACCAGATCGAGATCCTCGGCAAGCTGAAGGAGGAGCGCGCGGCGGACGTCCTGGAGGCCATGGACCCCGACGACGCGGCCGACCTGCTCTCCGAACTCCCGGAGCAGGACCAGGAGCGGCTGCTGAGCCTGATGCAGCCCGACGACGCGGCCGACATGCGGCGCCTGCTGTCGTACGAGGAGCACACGGCGGGCGGGCTGATGACCACCGAGCCGATCATCCTGCGCCCCGACGCCACCGTCGCCGACGCCCTCGCGCGGGTGCGCAACCGCGACCTGTCCCCCGCCCTCGCCGCCCAGGTCTACGTCTGCCGCCCGCCGGACGAGACGCCGACCGGCAAGTACCTCGGCACGGTCCACTTCCAGCGCCTGCTGCGCGACCCCCCGTACACGCTGGTCAGTTCGATGCTCGACGACGATCTCCAGGCCCTGGCGCCGGACGCGGCGCTGCCGGTCGTCGCCGGGTTCTTCGCGACCTACGACATGGTCTCGGCCCCCGTCGTCGACGAGGCGGGCTCGCTGCTGGGCGCGGTGACCGTGGACGACGTCCTGGACCACATGCTGCCGGAGGACTGGCGGGAGACGGAGTTCCACCTCGACGAGGACGCGACCGGGGAGGTGGGCCCGCATGACTCCTGACCGCGAGACGGGGCGCTCCGAGCGCACCCCGGCCGGCGCCACGGCGACCAGCCGCCCCCGGGCCCGGCTGGACCAGCCCCGGCCGCCCCGGCACCGGATCCTGCCCGAGTGGGACCCGGAGGCCTTCGGGCGGCTGTCGGAGCGCATCGCGCGGTTCCTGGGCACCGGGCGGTTCATCGTCTGGATGACGATCGTCATCATCGTCTGGGTCCTGTGGAACATCTTCGCCCCGCGCGACCTGCGCTTCGACAACT
The DNA here is from genome assembly GCF_042737375.1 of Streptomyces sp. NPDC060000. Taxonomy (NCBI): domain Bacteria; kingdom Bacillati; phylum Actinomycetota; class Actinomycetes; order Kitasatosporales; family Streptomycetaceae; genus Streptomyces; species Streptomyces sp. NPDC060000. The sequence goes on along the minus strand of NZ_JBHWUU010000128.1, from coordinate 1,587 downwards.
ACCCCTTCATCTTCCTGACCCTGATGCTCTCGCTCCAGGCCTCCTACGCGGCCCCGCTGATCCTGCTCGCGCAGAACCGGCAGGACGACCGCGACCGGGTCAACCTGGAGCAGGACCGCAAACAGAACGAGCGGTCCATCGCCGACACCGAGTATCTGACCAGGGAGATCGCCGCCCTTCGGATCGGTCTGGGCGAGGTCGCCACCCGGGACTGGATCCGCTCCGAACTCCAGGACATGGTCAAAGAGCTGGAGGAGCGATGGGACGGGCATCGCGAACATGCCGTATTCCCGGCAGAACGGTCGCGGGGACGTGACGTAGACGACCGGTGACGGGCTTACCGGCGCCCCCGCAGGTCGCCGTACCATCGTCCTTATGGCTAGCGAAGACGCGGTGCGCGAGGCACTGGCGACGGTGAACGACCCCGAGATCAACCGGCCCATCACCGAGCTCGGGATGGTGAAGTCGGTGGAGATCGGTGGGGACGGGGCGGTCGCGGTCACCGTGTACCTGACGGTCTCCGGCTGCCCGATGCGCGAGACGATCACCCAGCGGGTGACCGACGCGGTCTCCCGGGTCGACGGCGTCACCCGCGTCGACGTCACCCTCGACGTCATGAGCGACGAGCAGCGCAAGGAGCTGGCGGCCGCGCTGCGCGGCGGCGGCACCGAGCGCGAGGTCCCGTTCGCCAAGCCGGGCTCGCTGACCCGGGTGTACGCGGTCGCGTCCGGCAAGGGCGGCGTCGGCAAGTCGTCGGTGACGGTGAACCTGGCGGCGGCGATGGCGGCCGACGGCCTGAAGGTGGGCGTGGTCGACGCCGACATCTACGGCCACAGCGTGCCGCGCATGCTGGGCGCGGACGGCCGTCCGACCCAGGTCGAGAACATGATCATGCCGCCGTCCGCGCACGGCGTGAAGGTCATCTCCATCGGCATGTTCACCCCGGGCAACGCCCCGGTCGTCTGGCGCGGCCCGATGCTCCACCGCGCGCTCCAGCAGTTCCTGGCGGACGTGTACTGGGGCGACCTGGACGTGCTGCTCCTCGACCTCCCGCCGGGCACCGGCGACATCGCGATCTCGGTGGCCCAGCTGGTCCCGAACGCCGAGATCCTGGTCGTGACGACACCTCAGCAGGCGGCGGCCGAGGTCGCCGAGCGGGCGGGGTCCATCGCCGTCCAGACCCACCAGAAGATCGTCGGCGTGGTGGAGAACATGTCCGGCCTGCCCTGTCCGCACTGCGGGGAGATGGTCGACGTCTTCGGCACGGGCGGCGGACAGTCGGTGGCCGAGGGACTGACCCGCACGACCGGCGCCACCGTCCCGGTGCTCGGCTCCATCCCGATCGACGTGCGGCTGCGCGAGGGCGGCGACGAGGGCAAGCCGGTCGTCCTGACCGACCCCGACTCCCCCGCCGGCTCCGCCCTGCGGGCCATCGCGGGCAAGCTGGGTGGCAGGCAGCGCGGCCTCTCCGGACTGTCGCTGGGGATCACCCCGCGCAACAAGTTCTAGCCCGGCCGACGGCCCGCTCGCGGGACCCGTCCCTCTTACTCCGCACGACAGCGGGGGCGCCGTCCATGTGCTGGCTGT
>NZ_JBHWUU010000127.1:0-17865 GCF_042737375.1 Streptomyces sp. NPDC060000 | reverse complement strand
GGCCCCCAGGTCACCCCGGGGCGGAGCCCCCAGGTCACCCCGGGGCGGAGCCCCCAGGTCACCCCGGGGCGGAGCCCCCAGGTCACCCGCGCCGACGGCCGCCCGAGGTCACCGACGGCGCAGGTCCGCGACCCGCGCCCGCTCCCCGCCAGGGCCCTGCTCACCATGCATCGAGGCCGCCCGCAGCCCCGCGGCAGCGCCCGGCACCTGCCCCCGTCGAGGCGCAGGCAACGGCACGTCCCGACGCTGCTGCTGATGGCGCGCCGGGACCGTGTCACCCCCCGGGCTTCCCGACGCCCCGGCCACGGCGATCTGCACCCCCTGGTCCGCCAGAGCCTGGAGCTCGGTGGCCGCACGGTCGTCGTGCGCGGGCGGCTCGTCGGTCACCAACCGGGTGATGACGTCCGTCGGCACGGTCTGGAACATCGTGTCCGTGCCGAGCTTGGTGTGGTCGGCGAGGACGACGACCTCCGCGGCCGCCTGCACCAGCGCCCGGTCCACGGACGCCGACAGCATGTTGGACGTGGACAGCCCGCGCTCCGCGGTCAGTCCGCTCCCGGAGATGAAGGCCCGCGACACCCTGAGTCCCTGGAGGGACTGCTCGGCGCCGCTCCCCACGAGGGCGTAGTTGGAACCGCGCAGGGTGCCGCCGGTCATCACGACCTCGACCCGGTTGGCATGGGCCAACGCCTGAGCGACCAGCAGGGAGTTGGTGACGACGGTCAGTCCGGGCACCCGGGCGAGCCGACGGGCCAGCTCCTGTGTCGTGGTGCCCGCCCCGACCACGATGGCCTCGCCCTCTTCGACGAAGTTGGCGGCGAGGTCCGCGATGGCGGTCTTCTCGGCGGTCGCGAGATGGGATTTCTGCGGGAAGCCGGACTCTCGCGTGAACCCGCCCGGCAATACCGCACCGCCGTGCCGGCGGTCGAGGAGTCCTTCTGCCTCCAGTGCGCGCACGTCCCGCCGTACGGTCACTTCGGAGGTCTGGACGACGCGGGCGAGTTCACGGAGCGACACGGCCCCGTTCGCTCGCACCATTTCGAGGATCAATTGACGACGTTCTGCAGCGAACACGAAACTGACAGTAACGCGGACGACCGTCTGCTTTCAGCTCTTTGCGCCGAATAGTAGAAGTTGTTCGCACAGGGGGACTGGAAGTGGTATAGGGCCCAGTTCCGGCACCTATGCCTCCCGCAGGTCCGGCAACCCGGCGACGACGCGCCGTCAACTCCCCGTGACCAGCGGGGAGTCGAAACCGGCCGTCAGTCCTCGTCCGCCGTCTTCCGGGTGTGCAGCTGTCGCGCCACCTCCGCGATCGACCCGGAAAGGGACGGGTACACGGTGAACGCGTTCGCGATCTGTTCGACCGTCAGATTGTTGTCGACGGCGATCGAGATCGGGTGGATGAGTTCCGAGGCGTGCGGCGACACGACCACACCGCCGACGACGATCCCGGTGCCGGGCCGGCAGAAGATCTTGACGAAGCCGTCGCGGATGCCCTGCATCTTGGCGCGCGGGTTGCGCAGCAGCGGCAGCTTGACGACCCTGGCGTCGATCTTGCCGCCGTCCACGTCGGACTGGCTGTAGCCGACGGTGGCGATCTCGGGGTCGGTGAAGACGTTCGAGGAGACGGTCTTCAGGTTGAGCGGGGCCACCGCGTCGCCGAGGAAGTGGTACATGGCGATCCGGCCCTGCATGGCGGCGACGGAGGCCAGCGCGAAGACGCCGGTCACGTCACCGGCCGCGTACACACCGGGGGCGGTGGTCCGGGACACCTTGTCGGTCCAGATGTGGCCCGAGTCGCGGACCTTGACGCCCGCCTCCTCCAGCCCCATCCCCTCGCTGTTGGGAATGGCGCCGACCGCCATCAGGCAGTGCGAGCCGGTGATGACCCGGCCGTCGGACAGGGTCACCTCGACCCGGTCGCCGACCCGTTTGGCGGACTCGGCGCGCGAGCGGGCCATGACGTTCATGCCGCGGCGCCGGAAGACGTCCTCCAGCACGGCGGCGGCGTCCGGGTCCTCGCCCGGCAGCACGCGGTCGCGGGAGGAGACGAGGGTGACCTTGGAACCGAGGGCCTGATAGGCGCCCGCGAACTCCGCGCCCGTCACACCCGAGCCGACCACGATGAGCTCCTCGGGGAGCTCGCCGAGGTCGTAGACCTGGGTCCAGTTCAGGATGCGCTCGCCGTCGGGCTGGGCGTCCGGCAGCTCACGCGGGTGGGCGCCGGTGGCGAGCAGGACGGCGTCGGCGGTGAGGGTCTCCTCGGTGCCGTCGGCGGCGCTGACCACGACCTTGCGCGAGCCGTCGAGGGCCTGCATGCCCTCCAGCCGGCCGCGGCCGCGCAGCACGCGGGCGCCGGCCCGGGTGACGGCGGCGGTGATGTCGTGCGACTGGGCGAGCGCGAGCCGCTTCACCCGGCGGTTGACCTTGCCGAGGTCCACCCCGACGACCCGGGCCGCCTGCTCCAGCGGTGGGGTGTCGTCGGCGACGATGATCCCCAGCTCCTCGTACGAGGAGTCGAAGGTGGTCATCACCTCGGCCGTGGCGATCAGGGTCTTCGACGGCACGCAGTCGGTCAGCACCGACGCCCCGCCCAGACCGTCGCAGTCGACGACGGTCACCTCCGCGCCGAGCTGCGCGGCCACCAGCGCCGCCTCATAGCCGCCGGGTCCGCCACCGATGATCACGATCCGAGTCACGTACTCCATTGTCCCGCACGGGCGTGGGTGGTACCGCCCCGGGGGCCGCGAGGGCCGCCACTGTTACGAGAGTGACGCGTGCGCGGGCTGCCGTACTCTCCTTGCATGTCGCTCTACGCCGCCTACGCCGGCAACCTCGACGCGCGGCTGATGACCCGCCGCGCTCCCCACTCGCCTCTGCGCGCCACCGGCTGGCTGAACGGGTGGCGGCTGACGTTCGGCGGCGAGCAGCTGGGCTGGGAGGGCGCGCTGGCCACGGTCGTCGAGGACACCGTGGACGCCGGCGCGCAGGTCTTCGTCGCGCTGTACGACATCGCCCCCATGGACGAGGACTCCCTGGACCGCTGGGAGGGCGTGGGCCTCGGCATCTACCGGCGGGCCCGGGTGCGGGTGCAGACGCTGGAGCGGGAGGAGTCCGCCTGGATGTTCGTGCTGAACGGCTACGAGGGCGGACTGCCCGCGGCCCGCTACCTGGGCGAGATCGCCGACGCGGCGGAATCGGCGGGTGCGCCACACGATTACGTGATGGAGCTGCGCAAGAGGCCCTGCTGAGGGCGGTCCCCTTCTAGACTCGGAGCGTCCGCGCACCAACGGGAGATCGCATGGGCCCCAGCACGTATGACGTCTACTACACGGTGCAGGCCGCCGAGGCCCGCGACCGGCTCGACGACCAACAGCGCGCCTCGTTCGACAAGGGCATCGCCCTGCTGGCTCGCGACCCCTTCCTTTCGGTGTCGAGGCCCATAGGGTCCACCGGCGACGACCGCACCATCCGCCTGACCCAAAATATCCTCGTCGAGTACACGGTCAGCCGCGGACGCCTGCTGATCTTCATCGTCGAGGTCTTCGACGACAAGGACGTCCTGATCACCGACGACTGATCGCCGCCCGGCGGTCCACGCCTCGTTGGAAACGACAAGACAACGATCGCCATCCCGTTGGCCCAGTCATCTACGCGCGTAGGCCGGAAGCGGCTACCCTCAGTCGCGTGAACGCATCTCTTCTCCCGGACGACATCCAGGGCGACCCGCACGCCGCCGCCGACGCCGCCGCCGCGCGACTGCGCGAACTGACCGGCGCCGAGACCCACGACGTCGCCCTCGTGATGGGCTCCGGCTGGGCACCGGCCGTCGACGCCCTGGGCGCTCCCGACGCCGAGTTCCAGGTCACCGAGCTGCCCGGCTTCCCGCCGCCCGCGGTCGAGGGTCACGGCGGCAAGATCCGCTCGTACCAGATCGGTGAGAAGCGGGCGCTGGTCTTCCTGGGCCGCACCCACTACTACGAGGGCCGCGGCGTCGCCGCCGTCGCCCACGGCGTCCGTACGGCGGTGGCGGCCGGCTGCAAGACGATCGTGCTGACCAACGGATGCGGCGGCCTGCGCGAGGGCATGCGCCCCGGGCAGCCCGTGCTGATCAGCGACCACATCAACCTGACGGCGACGTCCCCCATCATCGGCGCGAACTTCGTCGACCTGACGGACCTGTACTCCCCGCGGCTGCGCACCCTGTGCAAGGAGATCGACACCACGCTGGAGGAGGGCGTCTACGCCCAGTTCCCCGGCCCGCACTACGAGACGCCGGCCGAGATCCGCATGGCCCGCACCATCGGAGCGGACCTGGTGGGCATGTCGACGGTGCTGGAGGCCATCGCGGCCCGTGAGGCGGGCGCCGAGGTGCTCGGCATCTCCCTGGTGACCAACCTCGCCGCCGGTATGACCGGGGAGCCGCTGAACCACGAGGAGGTCCTGCAGGCGGGGCGTGACTCGGCGACGCGCATGGGCTCCCTGCTGGCGCAGGTGCTGGGCCGGCTGTAGAAAGCGGTCACCGCGGCGCCGGTCCGGGCCACCCGGCCCGTCCGGGGTCCCTGCGGGGGAGCTTGAGGACCGGGCCCGTTCAGGGCCGATGGGCGTCCGGGGGCGCGGCCCCCGGGTACCCGGATCACGAGACGACGAGAGGCTGATCCCAACGTGCACGACGTCATCGCCCGCGCCCACGCGTGGCTCGCCGAGGACCCCGACCCGGAGACCCGCGACGAGCTCGCCAAGCTCATCGAGGCCGGCGACGAGACCGAGCTCGCCGAACGCTTCGGCGGCACCCTCCAGTTCGGCACCGCGGGCCTCAGGGGCGAGCTCGGCGCCGGGCCCATGCGGATGAACCGCTCCGTCGTGATCCGGGCCGCCGCCGGCCTCGCCGCGTACCTCACGAAGAACGGCAGGACCGGCGGAGTCGTCGTCATCGGCTACGACGCCCGCCACAAGTCGGAGGACTTCGCCCGGGACACGGCGGCCGTGATGACGGGCGCGGGATTCCGGGCGGCCGTGCTCCCCCGCCCCCTCCCCACCCCCGTCCTCGCCTTCGCCATAAGGCACCTGGGCGCGGTCGCCGGGGTGGAGGTCACCGCCAGCCACAACCCGCCGCGTGACAACGGCTACAAGGTGTACCTGGGGGACGGCTCGCAGATCGTGCCGCCCGCCGACGCCGGGATCGCGGCGGAGATCGACGCGATCGCCGCCCTGGGGGACGTTCCACGTCCGCAGGCCGGCTGGCAGACCCTCGACGACGCCGTCCTCGACGCCTATCTGGCCCGCACGGACGCCGTCCTCGCCCCGGACTCCCCCCGCACGGCCCGTACCGTGTACACGGCGATGCACGGCGTGGGCAAGGACGTACTGCTGGCCGCCTTCGCCCGCGCGGGCTTCCCCGAGCCCGTCCTCGTCGCCGAACAGGCCGAGCCCGACCCGGACTTCCCGACCGTCGCCTTCCCCAACCCGGAGGAGCCCGGCGCGATGGACCTCGCCTTCGCGAGGGCACGCGAGACCGCCCCCGATCTGATCATCGCCAACGACCCGGACGCCGACCGCTGCGCCGTGGCGGTGCCCCACGAGGGCGACTGGCGCATGCTGCGGGGCGACGAGGTCGGCTCCCTGCTCGCCGCCCACCTCGTCCGGCGCGGCGCGCGGGGCGTCTTCGCCGAGTCGATCGTCTCCTCCTCCCTGCTCGGCCGCATCGCCGAGAAGGCGGGCCTGCCCTACGAGGAGACCCTCACCGGCTTCAAGTGGATCGCCCGCGTCGACGGCCTGCGCTACGGCTACGAGGAGGCCCTCGGCTACTGCGTGGACCCCGAGGGCGTACGCGACAAGGACGGCATCACCGCCGCCCTGCTGATCACGGAACTCGCCTCCGCCCTCAAGTCCGAGGGTCGCACCCTCCTCGACCTGCTGGACGACCTCGCCGTGGAGCACGGGCTGCACGCCACCGACCAGCTCTCGGTCCGCGTGCAGGACCTCTCGGTCATCGCCCGCGCGATGGAGCGGCTCCGTGAGCGTCCCCCGGCCTCCCTCGCGGGCCTGGCCGTCACCAGGGCCGAGGACCTCACCCGCGGCACGGACAGACTGCCCCCCACCGACGGCCTGCGTTACACGCTGGACGGCGCCCGGGTCATCGTCCGCCCCAGCGGCACCGAGCCGAAGCTGAAGTGCTACCTGGAGGTCGTCATCCCGGTCGCCACCCGCACCGACCTCGACACCGCCCGCACCCGGGCCGACGCCCTGCTCGCCGCGATCAAGCGCGACCTGTCGGCGGCGGCGGGCATCTGACCCACCCGGCCGCGCACGCGCTCTGCGGGGCCGGCAGGGGCGCGTGCGGGACGCGGGTCCCGCACGATGCGGGCCGGCGGGACCCGCGGGCTCACGACCGTGGGAGCGATTGGCTTCGGGACATGTCGGCCCGCCGGCCCCAGCGGGTGCGTCTGGGATCCTTCGCCTCATGAGCACATGACCGGACGGATTGCCTGTCCGCGCCGGGCGGTCGGAGCCGGACCCGGACAGCGCCCGGTGCTCACACCGACCGGCCGGCTCCCGGCCCCACGGGTGCACCTTCGTCCTGGGCTGCCGCACGCGGCGCTGGCCCAGCTGGACGACGGGGTGGACCGCTCCACCCTCTCCCGGGGGGATCCGCGAGGTCAGACTGCTGGCCACCCGCGGCTTCGCCGTCCCCAACCGTCCCGGAGTGCGGCCGCGCACGCTGGAGGACCGGTACGCCGACGCCGAGGGCGTCGAGCTGTGGCGGCGCCCAGCGCCCCTCACGCCCAGCGCCCAGGACTCCTCACCCCACAGCCAGCAGAATCCCCAGCACCACGGCCCCCGCCGCCGCCGGGCCCACGATCTCCCATGCCCACCGCACGGTCACCTCGCCCTGCGCGCTCTCCTCCTTCTCGCGTGCCTCCCACCGCTCCCGCAGCTCGTCCATGACCCGGTCGGTCTCGGCGCGCACGGGACCGTCCGGCACAGGGCCGGCGCCGGCGCCACGCGACAGCCCGCCGCGGCGGCCGGTGAGTCCGCCGAACCCGCCGAGCCCCCCGTCCTGGCCGCCGGTCCCGCCGGCCCGCCGGCCCGCCGCCGCCCGGGACTCCCGCTGGTTGGCGCGCTTGCGCGCCCGCAGCGAGACGGGAACGGACCACAGCTGGAACTTCGTGCCCGACGCGGCGACGACCTCGTTGGAGTAGCCGGACCGCAGCGAGGCCACCTGCCCCCAGGGCAGCACGATCACCCGGAACGGGTTGCGCACCCGCAGCCGGTCCTGGCCCGAGAACACGGCGGGCCGCAGCGTGAAGGCGACGATCAGCGGCACCAGCAGGATCAGCGCCGCGAGCGCCAGCCACGGTGTGCGTCCGTCGCCCGCGATGATCGCGTCGAGGCCGAGCCAGCCCACCAGGCCCAGCAGCAGCACCCCACCGGCCATGCCCGCGGGCGACCGGTAGATACGGTCCTTGGTCTCGGGTGCCGAGGGCTGCGGCGCGGGTGACTGGTCTTCCGGGGTCGTCATGGCCCCGATTCTGCCCGACACCCCACAGCCCGCCCATCCGCAGCCCCGCCGTTCACGAAGAGCACGGATACATCCGCCGGGGTGTACACCCGCTACGCGCGTAGATATGCTCGTCTGGTGACCATGCCCACCAATGCACCTGCCCCCACCGCAGAACGCTCGGGAGGTACTCCCGACGCTCACGCACTCATGGACGTGACCGCGTCCGACGGCTCGCTGCGCCGCTTCCTGCACGGGCTGCCCGGCGTCGACACGGTCGGCCTGGAGGCGCGCGCCGCCGCGCTCGGCACCCGTTCCATCAAGACGACCGCGAAGGCGTACGCCATCGACCTCGCCATCTCGATGGTCGACCTGACGACGCTGGAAGGCGCGGACACCCCGGGCAAGGTCCGGGCGCTCGGCGTGAAGGCGGTGCACCCCGACCCGACCGACCGTACGACCCCGTCGACCGCCGCGGTCTGCGTGTATCCGGACATGGTCGCCACCGCCAAGGCGGCCGTCGCCGGCTCCGGCGTCAAGGTCGCCTCGGTCGCCACCGCCTTCCCGGCCGGCCGCGCCGCCCTCGACGTGAAGCTCGCGGACGTCCACGACGCCGTCGCCGCCGGCGCGGACGAGATCGACATGGTCATCGACCGCGGGGCGTTCCTCGCGGGCAGGTATCTGAAGGTGTACGACGAGATCACCGCCGTGCGCGAGGCGTGTGGGACGTCCGCCCGGCTGAAGGTCATCTTCGAGACGGGCGAGCTGTCGACGTACGACAACATCCGCCGGGCGAGCTGGCTCGGCATGCTCGCGGGCGCCGACTTCATCAAGACCTCGACCGGCAAGGTCGCCGTCAACGCCACCCCCGCGAACACCCTTCTGATGCTGGAGGCCGTGCGCGACTTCCGCGACCTGACCGGTGTCCAGATCGGCGTGAAGCCCGCCGGCGGTATCCGCACCACCAAGGACGCGATCAAGTTCCTCGTCCTGGTGAACGAGACCGCGGGCGAGGACTGGCTGGACAACCACTGGTTCCGCTTCGGCGCCTCCTCGCTCCTGAACGACCTGCTGATGCAGCGTCAGAAGCTGGCCACCGGCCGCTACTCCGGCCCCGACTACGTGACGGTGGACTGATCACCATGGCATCCACGACTGCATCCGCATTCGAGTACGCACCGGCTCCCGAGTCCCGCTCGGTCGTCGACATCGCCCCCTCCTACGGCCTGTTCATCGACGGCGAGTTCGTCGAGGCCGCCGACGGCAAGGTCTTCAAGACCGTCTCGCCGTCCACCGAGGAGGCCCTCTCCGAGATCGCCCAGGCGGGCGAGGCGGACGTCGACCGTGCCGTACGGGCCGCCCGCAAGGCCTTCGGGAAGTGGTCCGCGCTGCCGGGCTCCGAGCGCGCCAAGTACCTGTTCCGTATCGCCCGGATCATCCAGGAGCGCAGCCGCGAACTGGCCGTCCTGGAGACGCTGGACAACGGCAAGCCCATCAAGGAGACGCGCGACGCCGACCTTCCCCTGGTCGCCGCGCACTTCTTCTACTACGCGGGCTGGGCCGACAAGCTCGACCACGCGGGCTTCGGGTCCTCGCCGAGGCCGCTGGGCGTGGCCGGTCAGGTCATCCCCTGGAACTTCCCGCTCCTGATGCTGGCGTGGAAGATCGCCCCGGCCCTCGCGACCGGCAACACGGTGGTCCTCAAGCCCGCCGAGACGACCCCGCTGTCCGCACTCTTCTTCGCGGACATCTGCCGTCAGGCGGGCCTGCCCAAGGGTGTCGTCAACATCCTGCCCGGTTACGGGGACGCGGGCGCGGCGCTGGTCGCGCACCCGGACGTGAACAAGGTCGCCTTCACCGGCTCCACGGCCGTCGGCAAGCAGATCGCGCGCACGGTCGCGGGCAGCGGCAAGAAGCTCACGCTCGAACTGGGCGGCAAGGGCGCCAACATCGTGTTCGACGACGCGCCGATCGACCAGGCCGTCGAGGGCATCGTCAGCGGCATCTTCTTCAACCAGGGCCAGGTCTGCTGCGCGGGCAGCCGGCTCCTCGTCCAGGAGTCGATCCAGGACGAAGTGCTGGAGTCACTCAAGCGCAGGCTCTCCACGCTCCGTCTCGGCGACCCGCTGGACAAGAACACCGACATCGGCGCGATCAACTCCGCCGAGCAGCTCTCGCGCATCACCACGCTCGTCGAGCGGGGCGAGGCGGAGGGCGCCGAACGCTGGTCGCCGGCCTGCGAACTCCCGTCGTCCGGTTACTGGTTCGCCCCGACGCTGTTCACCAACGTCACCCAGGCGCACACCGTCGCCCGCGACGAGATCTTCGGCCCCGTCCTGTCGGTCCTCAGCTTCCGCACGCCGGAGGAGGCCGTCGCCAAGGCCAACAACACGCCGTACGGCCTGTCGGCCGGCATCTGGACCGAGAAGGGCTCCCGCATCCTCGCGGTGGCGAGCAGGCTCCGCGCGGGCGTGATCTGGTCCAACACGTTCAACAAGTTCGACCCGACGTCGCCGTTCGGCGGCTACAAGGAGTCGGGCTTCGGCCGCGAGGGCGGCCGCCACGGCCTGGAGGCGTACCTCGATGTCCGATAAGACCGACAAGATCGACAAGGCCGAGCAGCAGCAGCGGCTCAGCGTCTTCAAGACCTACAAGCTGTACGTCGGCGGGAAGTTCCCGCGTTCGGAGAGCGGCCGGGTGTACGAGGTGACCGACGCAAAGGGCGGGTGGCTGGCCAACGCGCCGCAGTCGTCCCGCAAGGACGCCCGTGACGCGGTCGTCGCCGCGCGCAAGGCGTTCGGCGGCTGGTCCGGGGCCACGGCGTACAACCGGGGCCAGATCCTCTACCGCGTCGCGGAGATGCTGGAGGGCCGCAAGGGCCAGTTCGTCCACGAGGTCGCCGACGCCGAGGGCCTGTCGAAGTCCAGGGCCGCCGAGCAGGTCGAGGCGACGATCGACCGCTGGGTCTGGTACGCGGGCTGGACCGACAAGATCGCCCAGGTCGTGGGCGGCGGAAACCCGGTCGCGGGCCCGTACTTCAACCTCTCGTCGCCCGAACCGACGGGCGTGGTCACGGTTCTGGCCCCGCAGGAGTCGTCCTTCCTGGGCCTCGTCTCGGTCGTCGCCCCGGTGATCGCGACCGGCAACACGGCCATCGTGATCGCGAGCGAGCGTTCCCCGCTCCCGGCGCTGTCGCTCGGCGAGGTGCTGGCCACCTCCGACCTCCCCGGCGGAGTCGTCAACGTCCTCTCCGGCCGCACGGCGGAGATCGCGGCACCCCTCGCCTCCCACCAGGACGTCAACGCGATCGACCTCGCGGGCGCCGACGAGGCACTGGCGAAGGAGCTGGAGATCGCGGCGGCCGACAATCTGAAGCGCGTCCTTCGTCCACAGCCTGTGGACGACTGGTCGGCGACGCCGGGCACCGACCGCATGACGGCCTTCCTCGAGACGAAGACGGTCTGGCACCCCACGGGTTCCCTGGGCGCCTCGGGCTCGTCCTACTGAGCCGGGCCCGGGGCTCGTTCCACTGAGCCTGCCCCGGGCCCCGCGAGACGCGGAAGCCGCGCCGCCCCTCCGTCCGGGGGCGACGCGGCTTCCGTCCGTGCGGGCCGGCCTCAGCTGCCGAGCGCCTTCGTGACGCCTCCCAGCACCTTCGTCACCTCGCCCAGCACCGGGATCGAGCCGATGGACTGCGCCTGCGCCACCGGCCCGGTGAGCGTCTGGGAGGTGAGCGGCTTGAAGTCGGCGAGCTGGGTGCCGACGCCGTTGTCCAGGGGGTCGACGCCCGTACCCGCCAGGGGGTTGGGCTTGAGGCCGGCGACGGTGCCGGTGACGTACGACAGGGAGCCGAGCACCCCCTGCACGCCCGCCTGCGGGTCGAGATTGCCGACCGAGGTGGGCCTCGTCCGCACCACGTCGACGGCCGGTCCGCCGGTGGCCGCGGCGGCGGTCCCGGCACCGGCGCCCAGCGCCACTCCGGCGGTCGCGAGGGCGGCGAGGGCGCGCCGGCCGGTGGAGGTCTGGGGGGAAGCGTGTCGGGCCATCGCGATGCCGCCTTCTGCTGCACAAGGTGATCGGGTCGACACGAAGGGTAGTTTAGGTGTGACGCGCGCATCAAAGCCGACCCGCGGGGTCGTTGACGGCCGGGGGCATGCCGCACACTGGTGTCCCGTGACCTCCCCTCCGCCCATACCGACGCGAGTCGTGCTGCTCTGCGGCCCTTCCGGCTCCGGCAAGTCCCTGCTCGCCGCCCGCTCCGGTCTTCCGGTGCTGCGGCTCGACGACTTCTACAAGGAGGGCGACGACCCGTCGCTGCCGCTGGTCGCCGGGAGTTCCGACATCGACTGGGACCACCCCGGATCGTGGGACGCCGACGCGGCCGTCGCCTCGCTCGTGGAACTGTGCGGCACCGGCCGTACGAACGTTCCCGTGTACGACATCTCGCTCAGCGCCCGCACCGGCGAGGACTCGATCGAGATCGGGCGGACCCCGCTGTTCATCGCGGAGGGCATCTTCGCCGCCGAGATCGTCAACCGGTGCAGGGAGCTGGGCGTCCTGGCCGACGCGCTGTGCCTGAGCCGCGGCCCGGTGAAGACCTTCCGCCGCCGCTTCCTGCGCGATCTGAAGGAGGGCCGCAAGTCGGTGCCCTTCCTGTTGCGCCGCGGCTGGCGCCTGATGCGTGCCGAACGCTCCATCGTCGCCCGCCAGACGGCGCTCGGCGCGTACGCCTGCGACCGCGACGAGGCCATGGGCCGCCTCGCGGCAGCGGCGGCCGGTCGCCGCACTACCGCGGAGAGCACCGTAACCGTCAAGTGAGCCGAGGCGCGAAAAAGCGAGCGGGACTGGATGGACCCCCCGGCCCTCCAGCCCCGCTCACCCGGTGCTCCCCCGTGTCCCCCCAGGGGTGGTGCTTCCCCCGTGCTGGTGCGGTACCGCTCCCCCTGACGTCCCCCGCCGGATCCCCCCGGTACCGCTTCCCCCGTGTTTCCCCCGTTCACCGGCTCCCCTGAGCGGAGCCGGGCCCTTCCCCCGTTCACCCTCAGGCGACAAGCTCCCCGAAGGCGTCCTCCTCGTCACGGCCGAAGCTGAGGACCTCGTCCTCGCGCAGCCGGCGGAGCGACCGCCAGATGCTGGACTTCACCGTGCCGACACTGATGTCGAGGATCTCCGCGATTTCCGGGTCGGTGCGGCCCTCGTAGTAGCGCAGGACCAGCATCGTCCGCTGGAGTTCGGGGAGCCGGGCCAGCGCCTGCCACAGGACGGCGCGCAGTTCGGTGCCGCGCATCGCGTCCGTGTCGCCGGGCGTCTCCGGCAGTTCCTCGGTCGGGTACTCGTTCAGCTTGCGGCGGCGCCACGCGCTGATGTGCAGGTTGGTCATGGTCCGGCGGAGGTATCCGCCGACCGCGGCCTTGTCACTGATCCGGTCCCATGCCCGGTACGTCGAGAACAGCGCGCTCTGGAGCAGGTCCTCGGCCTCGAAGCGGTCGCCGGTGAGGTGGTAGGCGGTTGCGTACAGGGAGGCGCGGCGCTCCTGGACGTAGGCGGTGAACTCCGCCTCGGTCAGCGAGCGACGCTCCCCCGAGTCCTCCCTGTACGCGGCTCCCCCGTGAGCCGCCTGTTCCCCCGCGTCGACCACCGTCATGAACGTGGTGTGCTGACGCCCGGTGCCACGACCGCACCCCCGAGCGGTCACAGCACCGGACTTCTCGGAACCCCGGTTCACGTCGTGCAGACGCGTGACGACTGCGACTGCGTTGGTGCTCATACCGTGCAGCGTGTTCATCTCGCGCCCCCCGTCGTGGACTTCCGGTGTTCGGTCTTGCGCCGGTTCGGCTTCGCTGTCGTTCCGCGTTGTCCTGCCGGTGACCAAAAGACTGCCGGTGCCACTTCATCGCCGTGTCCGCCGACTGTCACAGACCTGTCACAGGGGTCCGTGACGGCGACTCCACAGACCGTTGACAGCTTTTCGCAGTACGGCAGTTGACCCGGTCCGGGCAGGTCACCGCAGGACCCCGCCGGGGCGGCCACACGGCGGTCCGCGCCGGGCTCACGGCGCCCGGGAGTCCTGCCGCCACGCCACTCGCGGTCGGTCGGCAGACTCCTCCGGCGCCCGGCGGCAGTCCCGTCCCCGGTCCCGGCGGGTGCCCCGACCGGCGTGCTGGGACCCGTCGAAACCGCAGGTCCGCGGGTTCTCTACCGGACGGACATACGGTCCCGGCACGGGCGTTCGAGGACCTGTCCGACCCGCTGCACGTGGCCCGCGCCGCCGGGAAGACCCCCCTCCGGCGCCTCATCACCTACCCACGGGTCGAACGACAGGCCCCTCATGGGCCAGAATGAGCCCGTGCCTTCCCTGTTGCTGATCGAGGACGACGACGCCATCCGTACGGCCCTGGAGCTCTCACTGACGCGCCAGGGACACCGGGTGGCCACCGCTGCCAGCGGTGAGGACGGTCTGAAGCTGCTGCGCGAGCAGCGGCCGGATCTCATCGTGCTGGACGTGATGCTGCCCGGCATCGACGGTTTCGAGGTGTGCCGGCGCATCCGGCGCACCGACCAACTGCCGATCATTCTGCTCACCGCGCGCAGCGACGACATCGACGTGGTCGTCGGGCTGGAGTCCGGCGCCGACGACTACGTGGTCAAACCCGTGCAGGGCCGGGTGCTGGACGCCCGGATCCGGGCCGTGCTGCGGCGGGGGGAGCGTGAGTCGAACGACTCGGCGACGTTCGGCAGTCTCGTCATCGACCGCGCGGCGATGACGGTGACGAAGAACGGCGAGGATCTTCAGCTCACCCCGACCGAACTGCGGCTGCTGCTCGAACTGAGCCGGCGGCCGGGGCAGGCGCTGTCCCGGCAGCAGTTGCTGCGGCTGGTGTGGGAGCACGACTACCTGGGTGACTCACGGCTGGTGGACGCCTGTGTCCAGCGGCTGCGGGCCAAGGTGGAGGACGTGCCGTCCTCCCCGGTCCTGATCCGTACCGTGCGTGGCGTCGGCTACCGCCTGGACGCCCCTCAGTGACACAGCCGCAGGGGGGGCTCCGCGGCTGGTCCGCGGCGCGTAAGGGAAGACTGTCGCGGCTGCGTTTCACCAGCCTGCGGCTGCGGCTCGTCGTCGTCTTCGGGGCGGTGGCGCTGACCGCCGCCGTATCCGCGTCCGGCATCGCGTACTGGCTCAACCGCGAGGCGGTGCTGACCCGTACCCAGGGTGCGGTGCTGCGGGACTTCGAGCAGGAGATGCAGAACCGGGCGGGTTCGCTGCCCGAGCATCCCTCGCAGGACGAGCTCCAGCACACCGCCGGACAGATGGCCAACAGCAGCCAGCGCTTCAGCGTGCTGCTGCTGGGCGAGGACTCGGACGGCAAGACCGTGTTCGGGAACTCGGGCGGTCTGAACGGGTTCGCGCTGGAGAACGTGCCCGAGTCGCTGCGTACGGCGGTGAACAAGCAGCAGGACGTCACGGGCGGCAACAAGTCGCCCTACCACCTGTACTGGCAGCGGGTCGTGGACCACGGGACGCCGTATCTGGTGGCCGGGACGAAGGTGATCGGGGGCGGGCCGACCGGGTACATGCGCAAGTCGCTGGAGCCGGAGGCGAAGGACCTGAACTCGCTGGCCTGGTCGCTGGGGATCGCCACCGGCCTCGCGCTGATCGGGGCCGCGCTGCTCGCGCAGGCCGCCGGGACGACCGTACTGAAGCCGGTGCACCGGCTTGGCGTCGCGGCGCGGGAACTCGGCGAGGGCCGGTTCGACACCCGGTTGCGGGTGTCCGGGACGGACGAACTCGCCGATCTGTCACGAACCTTCAACCGGGCGGCCGAGTCCCTGGAGAAGCGGGTCGCCGACATGGCCGCGCGGGACGACGCCTCGCGCCGTTTCGTCGCCGACATGTCGCACGAACTGCGGACGCCGCTGACCGCCATCACCACCGTCGCGGAGGTGCTGGAGGAGGAGCTGGACGCCGAGTCGGGGAGCATCGACCCGATGATCGAGCCCGCGGTGCGGCTGGTGGTCAGCGAGACGCGGCGGCTGAACAACCTGGTCGAGAACCTGATGGAGGTCACCCGCTTCGACGCGGGTACGGCCCGGCTGGTCCTCGACGACGTGGACGTCGCCGACCAGATCACCCACTGCATCGACGCGCGTGCCTGGCTGGACGCGGTCGACCTGGACGCCGAGCGCGGCATCCACGCCCTGCTCGACCCGCGCCGCCTGGACGTGATCCTCGCCAACCTCATCGGCAACGCGCTCAAGCACGGCGGTTCGCCGGTGCGCGTGTCGGTGTCGGCGGCGGACGACGCGGTCGTCATCTCCGTGCGCGACCACGGGCCCGGCATCCCCGAGGAGGTGCTGCCGCACGTCTTCGACCGGTTCTACAAGGCGAGCGCCTCCCGGCCGCGCTCCGAGGGCAGCGGGCTCGGCCTGTCCATCGCCCTGGAGAACGCCCACATCCACGGTGGCGGGATCACCGCCGCCAACTCCCCCGAGGGCGGCGCGGTGTTCACGCTGCGGCTGCCCCGGGGCGTACTGGAGGCGCCGGAGCAGGACGGCGATGAGGGCGCGCAGGCGGTGCGGTCCGTACCGTCCGCTCAGCCCGGGCAGTCCGCTCAGGCCGTGCAGTCCGGGAAGTCCGGGAAGGACAAGGGGGACGTGTCGTGACCATGGGCCGTTCGACCGTACGACGGCTGCTCGCGCTTCCCGTGCTGGCCGGTCTGCTCGTCGGCTGCGGGATCCGGGCGACCGAGGTGCCGACCGACTTCGGGCCCGCGCCCTCCCGGGTGCGCTGCTCGCTCGCCGACCCGGACGTGACCACGCAGGCCACCCGGGCGGGCGTGCCGGTGCAGGTGTTCCTGCTGTGCGGTTCCTCGCTGGTGGCCGTCGACCGGTCGGTGCGGGTGCCGAACGGCGCGGCGGACTTCGAGCGGCGGGTGCTGGTGGCACAGGCCCTGCTCGACCAGCTCGCCGAGTCGCCGTCGGCGGCCGAGAAGGAGGCCGGGTACACGACGGACGTGCGCGGTGGCATGACGGTGAGCGGACCGCGTGCGAAGGACCCGGACGACGCGCTGCGGCTGAGCACCCCGCCCGGAAACCTGACCTCGTACGCCCTCGCCCAGCTCGTCTGCACGTTCTCCGACTCGGCGGCGGCCGAGGGCGACGGCTCGGTGATCCTGGGCGGCCCCGACTCCGTGCCGGTGCGCCGCTACGCGTGCACCGACGAGGTCCGCTCCCGCCCCGGCAGCACGGAGCCCCCGTCATCGGTGGTCACCGACAACGGCTGAAGGGCTGAGCCGCCGACGCCGTCCCGCCCGTGTGGCGGACGCCTCATGACGGGCCTGGCGGTCCCGGTCGTCGCAGGTCACCGTCTGCCGGGGGCCGGTGGCGGGCGGGCGGGGCGCGCGACTCGGGACGGTGTCACGGGACGGGCCGGAACCGATCGTGCCGGGGGGCGCGTCTTGGGGGGCGTGCAGCGTCAAGGCTCCATCGGCGGCAGCGCCGCGATCCGCATCCGCGCGACCGGGATTCTCCTCCTGGCCGCCCACCTCGTGTTCGTCGCCTGGGTCGCGCTGCGCCCGCTGAACGTCCCCTGGGTGGTGCCGCCCAATCTCCACCCGTTCGACGGGATCCGGGCCGACCTGAGACTGGGCTGGCCCGAGGCGGCCCGGCGGATCGGCGAGGGGCTGGGGCTGCTCGCCCCGCTGGGTTTCCTGCTGCCGCTGGTGCACGGCAGGCTCCGGGTGTCGCCGCTCGCCTCCCTGATCCGTACGGTCACCGCGGGCGCCCTGCTGTCGCTGGGCATAGAGCTGCTCCAGACCGGGGTGCCGGGTCAGGTCGTGGACGTCGACTCGCTGCTGCTGAACACCGTGGGCGTGGGCCTCGCGCATGTCGCGGTGGCGCCGGCGGTGCGCGCCTGGCTGCGCCGCAGGGACGAGCCGCAAGAGCCCGCCGCGGTCCGTCAGGAGGAGGTCGCTCAGGGTCTGACCCCGAGGATTACCAGGGTCGGGGTCGCACCGTAGAGCGACGCTTCGTCCCCTTCGTCACCGTAGCGTGGAAGACAGATGGAGCGGCCGTAGGGGCCGCTCCGGCAGACGCTCGCGAAGGAGCCGCAGATGTCCAGCCTCGCTCGCCCCACCCACGGCCGCATGATCGGCGGAGTGTGCGCCGCGCTGGCCCGGCGCTTCGGCACCTCCGCGACCACGATGCGCGTGATCTTCGTGCTCTCCTGTCTGCTGCCCGGCCCGCAGTTCCTGCTCTACATAGCGCTGTGGATCCTGCTCCCGTCGGAGGACAAGGCGGCGCGCACGGCCTGGTGACGGCCGCCCACACCAACGCCGTCGGGGCGCACCCGGAAGCACCGGGTG
>NZ_JBHWUU010000126.1:0-19243 GCF_042737375.1 Streptomyces sp. NPDC060000 | reverse complement strand
TGCCGGTGGACCAGCACCCGGCCCTGGCGCGGGCGGTCTGAGCAGACGGCCCCCCGGGGCCGCGGGGGCCCCCCGGCGGCCCGGGCGTCCGGGGCCGGCGGCCCGCTAGGGCACGAAGGTCGTGACCCTGCGGCTGAACTTCCACACACCGTCGCGCCGACGCAGCGTGTCGTCGTAACGGCCGACGAGCTGCACCGCCCAGCCCGTCTCGCCGCGCTGGAAGAACGCCAGGTCACTGACCGCCATGGCCTCCTCCCCGGTGTACGAGGTGATCACCGTGTTGGCCACCAGATGCAGCTGCGGCCCGGTGGGCGAGAAGCCCCTGTAGCCCTCCCTGATCGCGTCCCGGCCCTCGAACGTGGCCATACCGGCGATCTCGGCCACACCGTCCGGCACGAAGAGGTCGGCGATGTCGTCGGTGCGGCCGGCGTCCAGCGCCTGCGCGTAGGCCGCGATGGCGGTCTGTACACCGGCGGCGACCGACGCCTCGGTGTCGGCAGAAGTCGTACTCATGTCTCTCCAGGGTCGAAGGGGTGGAACCGTGGGCGCGGTCAGACCTGGTACGTCGTCTTCCTGCGGCTCAGCAGCCAACTGCCGTCGACGCGGCGCAGTGTGTCGTCGTAGTGCCCGACGACCTGCACCGCCCAGCCCGACTCCCCGCGCTGGAGGAAGGCCACGTCGCTCGCCGCGGTCGCCTCGTCGGGTCCGGCGGAGGTGACGACCGTGTTGGTCACCAGGTGCAGCTGCGGCTGGGTGGGCGCCCACCCCTTGAAGGCCTCGCGCAGCGTGTCGTGCCCCTGGAGGGGGTCCGTGCCGGGAAGCTCCAGAACCGCGTCGGGTGTGTACAGCGCGACGACGTCGTCGGTACGGCCGGCGTCCTGGGCCTGTGTGTGCGCCCCGATCACGGCCCGCACGCCGGCCGCGACCCACGCCTGTGTGGATTCGCTCATTGCCCCTCCATGGGATAGATGTTTCGACCAGTCAGTCTATTACTGAAGAGGAGGCAATCTGAAGCCCAGATCCAAGACAATCAGGCTTGTTGACCGATCGGTACAATCTCCCTAGCATGCGGATGACAGTCAACGGGGACCTGTCGCCTGAGGAGGCGTTTTTCGTGACGAAGCGTTGGAAGCAGCGGCCGCCGGGTTCCACGTGGGGCGAGTTCGGTGAGGACGACGAACTGGGGCGCATCAACCTGATGACGCCGGAGAAGGTGCTGCAGGGGGTCCGCGAGGTCGAGCACGGGATCACGTTCAGCCTGAGCCTGCCGCTGGACTATCCGGGCGGCACCTCCCTGAACCAGCGCCGTTACCCGCCGATCCTGCGGCCCACCGAGGACCTCCAGCACCAGCAGGACGTCTTCTACAACATCAGGGCGAGCGAGCACTTCTCGCCGGACCTGGTCGACGTGTGGTCCGACGACGTCGTGACCCTCTGGCTCCAGTACTCGACCCAGTGGGACTCCCTCGCCCACCAGGGTGCGGAGTTCGACGCCGACGGCGACGGCATCGCCGAGCCGGTCTACTACAACGGCTACCGGCCCGGCACCGACCTCGTCGGACCGCAGGAGGACGCCAAGGGGGACGGCAGCGGAAGCCTCAGCTTCGCCCGCCACCTGGGTCTGGAGCACATGGCGGAGCACGGGGTGCAGGGCCGGGGCGTCCTGGTCGACCTCGCGCACCACCTGGGCACCGGCCACCAGCCCGTCAACCTCGCCAAGCTCCAGGAGATCATGGCGTCGGACGACGTCGTCGTGGAGCCCGGGGACATCCTCCTGCTGCACACCGGCTTCGCCACCCAGTTGCTGGCCTGGGAGAAGAACCCCGACCCCGTGGCCATCCACCAGACCGCCGCCTACCTCGACGCGGACGACCCGGCGCTGCTCGACTGGATCGCCGAGTCGCAGATCGCGGGGCTGGTGGCCGACAACTACGCGGTCGAGGGCGTGGGCGTCACCCAGGCCCAGGGCCCGCACACCCTGCTGCCCATCCACCACCTGTGCCTGTTCAAGCTCGGCGTCCCGCTGGGCGAACTGTGGTACCTGCACGACCTCGCGGCCTGGCTGCGCGAGCACGGCCGCAGCCGCTTCCTGCTCACCGCTCCTCCGCTCAACCTGCCCGGCACCCAGGGCAGTCCGCTCACCCCGGTCGCGACCGTCTGACACGGGCGGGACCGGACCCGCCGTCGGCCCACGCCCTGGCCCTGCCGGCACAGCCGGGCCGAAGGCGGTCCGCACAAGGGGGAGGCCCCGGGACCTCGGTCCCGGGGCCTCCCCCTTGTCGTCTGCCGGTTCACACCGCCGCGATGCGCCGCAGCGTGTCGGCGATGGTGTCGCGCGAGGGCAGCCACAGGCGTTCGAGCGACGGCGCGTAGGGTGCGGGCATCGGGGGCGGCGCCACCCGGGTGACGGGCGCGTCCAGGTGCCAGAAGCCCTCGTCGACGGCGAGGGCGGACAGCTCGGCGCCCACGCCGAAGTCCCGTACCGCCTCGTGCGCGATGACCAGGCGGTTGGTCTTGGCGAGGGAGGCGAGCACCGTCTCCCGGTCCAGCGGGGCGATCGTGCGCAGGTCGATCACCTCCACGCTCACGCCCTCCGCGGCCAGCGACTCGGCGGCGGCCAGGGCCTCCTGGACCATCCGCGACCAGGAGACGAGCGTGATGTCGGTGCCCTCACGGACCACCTTCGCCCTGCCCAGCGGGACCAGGTGGTCGACCGGCGGCTTCGGGCCCTTCAACCCGTACTGGAGCCGGTTCTCGACGAAGACGACCGGGTTGGGGTCCTGGATGGCGGCGCGCAGCAGACCGTAGGTGTCGGCCGGGTTGGACGGCATCACCACGGTCAGCCCCGGGATGTGGGCCAGCAGCGCCTCCAGGCTCTGCGAGTGCTGGCTGCCGGATGAGCGGCCGGCCCCGAACTGGGTGCGCACCACGAGCGGCATGGCGGCCCGGCCGCCGGTCATGAAGCGCAGCTTCGCGGCCTGGTTGAGCAGCATGTCCAGGCAGACGCCGATGAAGTCCATGTACATGATCTCCACGACCGGCTTCATGCCGGCCATGGCCGCCCCCACCGCCGTCCCGAGGATGGCGCTCTCGCTGATCGGCGTGTCACGGACCCGGCCCGGGAACGCCTGGGCCAGGCCTCGGGTCAGCCCGAAGACGTTCCCGCCCGCCCCGACGTCGATGCCGGCCACGAACACGGCGGGATCGGCGGTGAGTTCATGCTCGAGCGCGAGCCGTACGGCGTCCATCGAGCGGAAGATCTCGCCGTCGGCCGGGGCGGGCTCGGGCCGGGCCGGACGCGGGGCCGTGACGAAGTCGTACAGGGTCTCGGGGACGGGCTCGGGCAGGCTCCTGGCCCACTCGACCGCCGCCTCGATCTCCTTGTCGATCTCCTCGTCGACCGCGTCGGCCGCCGCGGCCGGCACTCCCGCCGACGCCAGGTGCCGGCGCGCCACGAGCAGCGGGTCGCGTTCCTTGGCGGCGGCGACCTCCTGCGCACTGCGGTAGCGCTCGGGGTCGCCCTCGTAGTGGCCGTGCCAGCGGTAGGTATCGGCCTCCAGCAGGACCGGCCCGCCGCCGCCCCGCAGCCGCTCCACCACGTCGGTCATCATCCCCGCCACCGCGAGGACGTCGTTGCCGTCCACGTGCGCGTACCCGATGCCGTATCCCGCCGCCCGGGCGGAGAGCGGGGCGCGGTGCTGCTCGGAGGCGGGTGAGAACTCGGAGTAGTGGTTGTTCTCGCAGAGGAAGACGACCGGCAGGTCCCACACGGCGGCCAGGTTGACCGCCTCGTGGAACATGCCCTGCGCGACCGCGCCGTCCCCGAAGAACGCCACCACCACGTCACCCGCGTCGCGCAGCTTGGCCGCGGTGGCCACGCCCGTGGCGATCGGGAGTCCGGCGCCGACGATGCCGTTGGCGCCGTAGATGCCGAGACCGGGGTCCGCGATGTGCATCGAGCCGCCGCGGCCGTGACACGTCCCCGCCTCCTTGCCCATCAGCTCGGCCATCATGGACGCCGAGTCCAGGCCCTTGGCCAGGACATGGCCGTGGCCGCGGTGGGTGGAGGTGATCCCGTCCCGCGGACCGAGCGGCCAGCAGGCGCCCACGGCGCTGGCCTCCTGGCCGATCGACAGATGCAGGAAGCCGGGGATCTCCGTCGCCTTGTACAGCTCGGACGCCCGCTCCTCGAAACGCCGGATACGTCGCATCCGGCGATACATCTCCAGCAGCTGATCCGCGTGCGCGGATCCGGTGCCGGTCTGCTGGGGTGCGTCGGTCGTCATGCGCGTCCTCGCAATGCTCGCCCGGGCGGCACAAGGCCGCACCGCCTGAGTCCTGGTTTTAATGTACCGTCTGGTCTAGCAAACTGCTGCAAGCACAAAGGAAACGTTGTCCCGGGGCCCGCTTCCCCCCGGACGTGCCGACGGCCGTCCGGACGCGGACCCGGGCAGCTCACGCCGACACGTCGGCACAGCACGCGGGGAGTGGAGCATTGCCCAGACCACCGGGCCACGGGCCGGGCTTCGAGGTCAGACGCCAGAAGATCATCGACGCGGCCGCCGAGCTGTTCGGCCGCCAGGGCTACGCGGCGACCTCCGTCAACGACCTGGGCCGCGCGGTCGGGCTCGCCAAGGGAGCGCTGTACTACTACATCGACTCCAAGGAGAACCTGCTGATCGAGATCCAGTCCCGGGTGATGACACCCCTGCTCCCCCGGGCCCGGGAGATCGCGGCGCTCGACGCGGATCCGCTGGTGCGGCTGCGCCTGCTGTCGGAGTCGCTGCTGACCATCATCTTCCGCAGGCTCGACCACATCTGGGTCTACGAGCACGACTACCGCAGCCTCACCGGCGACCACCTCCAGACCCTGCTCGGCCAGCGTGCCGAGTTCGAGCGGCTGGTCCGGGGACTGCTCACCAAGGCCGTGGAGCGGGGCAGCTTCCGCGCGGTCGACCCGCACGTGGCCACCCTGCAGTTCCTCAACCTGCACAACCACACCTACCAGTGGGTGAAGCCGGACGGCCGCTGGGACGCCGGGTATCTGTCCCGCGCGTACTGCGACACCCTGCTGCGCGGGTTCGGCGCGCCGGGAGCCGCCCTGCCGGACGTGGAGGCGGCGGCGGAGGCGTTCAAACGCGACCGCCCCGATCTGCCCCTGGACCCCGAGGCCGAGTGGCGGCCCGCCTCGGTGGCGAGCTGATCGCGGGGCCCCCGGCACACCCCCCGCGGGCCCCTTCGCCTCTCACGCCTGCTTCACCAGCGCCCTGGCGATGACGTCGCGCTGGATCTCGTTCGTGCCCTCGCCGATCTCGAGGATCTTGGCGTCGGCGTAGAACCGCGAGATCTCCGACTCGCGTACATAGCCGTAACCGCCGTGGATCTGCACCGCCTGGGAAGCGGCCCGGTTGGCGACCTCGGAGGCGTACAGCTTCGCCATGGCGGCCTCCGTGCCGTACGGGCGCCCCTGGTCGGCGAGCCAGGCGGCCCGGTAGACCATCCACCTGGCGGCCTCGAACTCGGTGCCGATGTCGGCGATCTTGTGCGCGACGGCCTGGAACGCCGACAGCGGCCGGCCGAACTGGTGCCGTTCCGTGGCGTGTTTGACGGCCAGCGCGAGGGCCGCCTTGGCCAGTGACAGCCCCAGGGCGGCGACACTGATCCGGCCCTTGTCGAGCACCGAGAGGAACTGGCGCAGCCCACCCCCCTCCTCGCCGATGAGATGGCCGTCGGGGACGAAGCAGTCGGCGAAGACCAGTTCACGGGTGTCCATGGCGTGCCAGCCGAGCTTCTTCAGCTTGGCCCCACACGTGTAGCCGGGCGTACCGGTCGGCACATAGAAGGTGGCGAACCGTTTCCGCCCGTCCTCGTCGCGGCCGGTGGTGGCCAGCAGGGTGACGCCCTGGCTGATGTCGGTACCGGCGTTGGTGATGAACATCTTGGTGCCGCTGATCAGCCAACCGCCCTCCGTCCGGCGGGCGGTGGTCGTGATGCCGGCCGCGTCGGACCCGGCGCCGGGCTCGGTCAGGCCGAACGCGCCGATGGCCTCGCCCCGGGCCAGCGGGGTCAGCCAGCGCTGCTTCTGCTCCTCGGTGCCGTAGGCCAGCAGCGGGAGGGTGGCGATGGTGGAGTGCGCGTTCCAGGAGGAGGCCACCGACTGGTCGGCGGCGCCGAGTTCCTCCATGACGGCGACGTAGGAGACGGTGTCGGAACCCGCGCCTCCGTACTCCTCGGGGACGAGCATGCCCATCAGGCCGAGTTCGCCGAGCTTGGTGAAGACGTGGGTGGGGAACTCCTCGTCCTCCGACCACTGGGCCGCGTTCGGGGCGATCTCCTTGGCCGCGAACTCGCGCACCATGTCCTGCAGGTCCCGGGTCTCCTCCGGCAGGTCGAAATCCATGTCACAGTCCCTTCGGGGTCAGCAGAACCTTGAGGTGGCGGGCACGGTCAGCGGCCAGGTCCGCGAAGACCCCGGCTCCTTCCGAGAGCGGGAAGCGTCCGGTGACCAGTGCGGACGCGTCCAGGCGTCCGGTGCTCATCAGGTCGATCACGCGGGGGATGTCGAAGTTGTAGCCGAGCGTGCCGGCCACCGAGCGTTCGTAGAAGACGAGTTGGCCCATGTCGAACTCGACGCTGCCGTGGCCGACGCCGGCCAGCACGACCCGGCCGCCGCGCCGGACGGTGGTGACGGCCTGCGCCGCGAGCGCGGGGACACCGGTGGCGTCGATGACGACGTCCGGGCCGATGCGGCCGGTCCTCAGGAACACCTCGCGGCGTACGTCGCTCTCGCGCGGGTCGAACGCCTCGGTGACGCCGAGCCCCAGGAGCGCCTCGCGGCGTCCGGCGAGGGGTTCGCTCACATAGAGTCCGGCCGCGCCTGCGATACGGGCGGCCAGGACGACCGCGACACCGATCGGACCGCCGCCGACGACCAGGACGTTGTCCCCCGGCGAGACGCCGGCCCGGGTGACCGCGTGCAGGCCGACCGCGAGGGGCTCGGCGACGGCCGCCATCTCGTCGCTGACGTTGTCGGGGAGCCGGGTGAGCCCCGCGAGCGGCACGGTGACGCGATCGGCGAAGGCGCCCGGCGAGGCCAGGCCCACCGAGCCGCTCCGGGGGCAGATGTGGTACTCGCCGCGCGCGCACCAGAAGCAGACACCGCACCGCCAGACGGGGTCGGCGGCGACCCGGTCGCCGACCGCGACACCGGGCACGTCCGCGCCCAACGCCACGACGGTGCCGCTCAGTTCGTGCCCGAGGGCCAGGGGCGGACTCGCTCCGGTCAGCGGGTGCGGATCATCGCGGATCATGTGCGGCCCTTCGAGGAACTCGTGCAGGTCGGTACCGCACACCCCGCACCAGGCGACCTCGACCACGGCCTCGTGCGGCGCCGGCTCGGGCGGGTCGGGTACCTCCTCCAACCGCAGGTCGCGCGCGCCGTGCCAGCGCAGTGCCCTCATCTTCTTCACCCCTTTCCTGTCGTTCGTTTCCCGTCGAGGGGCCGGCTGTCGCCCGCCGGGCCCTCGAAGCTCGCCCTGCCGGGGCCGTGTTCGAGGAACGACCGGATCCCGGTGGCGGCGTCGGCCGTGCCGAACACCCCTGTGAACAAGGACCGTTCGAGCGCGAGCCCGGCGGCCAGACCGGCGTCGGCGCCGTGGTCCACGGCCTCCTTGATCGCCTCCAGGGCGGCGGCCGGACCCTCTGCCAGCCGCCGCGCATAGCGCAGAGCCGTGCCGTACACCTCGCCCCTGGGCACGATCTCGTCGACGAGCCCGAGCCGCAGCGCCTCCTCGGCGCCCACCCGGCGGCCGGTCATCAGCAGGTTCTTGGCCCGCGACGGCCCGATCAGCCGGGTCAGCCGCTGGGTGCCGCCCGAGCCGGGCATGATCCCCAGCTGCACCTCGGGCTGGCCGAGGACCGCGTCGTCGGCCGCCACCCGGTAGTCGGCGGCGAGGGCCAGTTCGAGGCCACCGCCGAGCGCGTACCCGGTGATCGCGGCGACGACCGGCACGGGCAGCCGGGCCACCTCGTCGAAGGTCCGTTGCAGTGCCCGGTTCCAGCCCCGCACCTCTTCGGGCCCCATCGCGGCCAGCGCTCCGACGTCCGCCCCGGCGGCGAACAGCCGCTCACCTCCGTAGAGCACCACCGCCCGCACCGCGCGGCTGTCGGCCAGCTCCCGCACAGCGGCGGCCAGTTCCCCGCGCTGGGCGGTGTCGAAGGCGTTCATCGGCGGATGGTCGAGCCGGACCGTGACGACGGGTCCGTCGGTGTCGAGGCGGATGCGTGGCACGGGGCCCTCCTCCGTGGGGAAAGCGACATCGCGCCCGCCTGGATGGTTGTCGACCGGTGCGCTCCGTCGTAAAGTGCGGCAAGAGTTTTATAGACCAAGAGGTACACTAAATCTTGGGAGCGGGCAACCGACCGGTCGGGACAATCCCGGCCGCCGAGCCGGAGAGTCGCCGTGCACAATTTCTCGAGCATCCTCGATCACCATGTGGCCCAGCGGCCCGACGCCGTGGCCGTGACCCAGGACGACCGCCGCCTGACGGTGCGCGCACTCCATGAACGGGTCAACCGGCTGGCCGCCGGTCTGACGGAACTGGGCGTCGGGCGCGGCGACGTCGTGGGCCTGCTGCTCTACAACAGGCCGGAGTTCCTGGAGCTGGTCTACGCCGTCAATCGCGTCGGGGCGGTCTTCCTGCCGCTGAACTACCGCCTGTCCGAGGACGAATGGGCGTACATCCTCGACCACTCCCGGGCGAAGGCGGTCGTCACCGAACCGGAGTTCCTGCGGGCCACGGACCGCGTCGCCGGGAAGCTGACCGGCCTGGAGCGGCGGATCCTGGTGGACGGCGAGCCCCCCTCGGACCGGTGGACCGGTTACGAGGCGCTGCTGGACCGGCACCGGGGCGCGCGGGTGGAGCCGGTGGACGTCGAGGCGGACGACCTCCAGCGTCTGATGTACACCTCCGGCACCACCTCGCGGCCCAAGGGCGTGCGCATCACGTACGGGAACCTGCACGCCAAGAACGTGGCGCAGATCGTGCACTTCGGCCTGACCGCGGCGGACACCACGCTGGTGGCGGGCCCCCTGTACCACGTCGGCGGCCTCGACATGCCCGCCCTGCCGGTGCTGTACGCGGGCGGCGGCGTGGTCCTCCAGCGCAGGTTCGACGCGCCCGGCGTCCTGCGGGCCATCCAGGAGCACCGGGTGACCAATGCCTGGCTGGCTCCGGTCATGGTCAACGCGGTCCTGGAGGTCCCGGACCGGGAGTCGTACGACACCAGCTCGATGCGCTTCATCGTGGGCGGCGGCGAGAAGACCCCCGAGCCGGTCCTGCGGCGCATCATGAACGCGTTCCCCAACGCCTGGTTCGCCGATGCCTACGGACTGACCGAGACCGTCTCCGGCGACACCTTCCTCGACCGGGAGCACGCGCTGTCCAAGCTGGGCTCGGTCGGCCGTCCCGTGCCGCACACCAGGGTCCGGATCGTCGACGACACGGACCAGGAGGTCCCGGCCGGCGAACTGGGCGAGATCACACTGCGCGGCCCGAAGGTCTTCGCGGGCTACTGGCGCGACGAGAAGGCCACGGCCGCGGCGCTCAGGGGCGGCTGGTTCCACACCGGGGACATCGGGCACGTCGACGAGGACGGCTTCCTCTTCATCGACGACCGCAAGAAGGACATGATCGTCTCGGGTGGGGAGAACATCGCCACGCCCGAGGTCGAACGGGTCCTCTACGAGCACCCGGCCGTGCTGGAGGCCGCCGTGGTCGGCCTGACCCACCCCCGCTGGGGCGAGGTCCCCCGGGCCTTCGTGGTGTTCCGGCCCGGAGCGAGCGCCGGTGCGGTCGAGCTGCGGGACTTCTGCCGGGAGCGCCTGGCCAGGTTCAAGGTGCCGGCCCGCTTCGACCTGGTCGACGAACTGCCCCGTACCCCTTCGGGCAAGGTCCTCAAGCGCACCCTGCGCGACATCCCCGTGGAGGGCTGACCGATGGCCGACGTCAACACCGACCTGCGGCTCGACGGCAGGACCGCCTGGGTGACCGGCGCGGGCAAGGGGCTCGGCCGGGCGATCGCGGTCGCCCTGTCCCAGGCCGGGGCGGACCTGGCGGTGACCGCCCGGACGGCCGCCGACCTGGAGAGCCTGGAGGCCGAACTCGCCGGTTACGGCGGGAAGGTGCTGGTGCTGCCCGGCTCCGTCGCCGACCCGGACGCGGTCCGCACGACGGTCGGGCGGATCACCGGCGCGACCGGGCGGCTGGACGTCCTCGTCAACTGCGCGGGGATCAGCCCGCACTTCACCCGCAGCGAGTTCGTCACCGACGAGGACTGGCGGCGGGTGCTCGACATCAACCTCCAGGGCACGTTCTCCTGCTGCCGGGAGGCCGGGAAGGTGATGCTGGAGCAGGGCTGCGGTTCGATCGTCAACGTGTCGTCGGTGCACGCGAGCACGGGCTTCGAGCGGATCGCCGCGTACGCCGCCAGCAAGGGCGGCGTCGAGGCCCTCACCAAGGCCCTCGCCGTCGAGTGGGCGCCCCGCGGAGTGCGCGTGAACGCCCTCGCGCCCGGCTACTTCCGTACGGACCTCAGCTCGGGGCTGCTGGACAGCCGCTGGGGCGAGCGGATCGTACGGGGCACCCCCCTCGGACGGGTGGGCGACGCCGGGGAACTGGGCGGCGCGGCGGTGTTCCTCGCCTCGGACGCCTCCCGCTTCGTCACGGGCACGACCGTCACGGTGGACGGCGGCTGGACAGCACGGTGACCGACGCGCGGGCGGCCGGCTGACGCGGCCGGCCCGAGGAGGGCCGCCCCGGGCCTCGCCGGGGCGGCCGCGCGCTATCCGAGGATGTCCGGCATGTCCCGGCGGTACGACTCCGGCATGCCGAAGAGCTCCTCGGAGACGGCCCGCACCGCGTTGACCACCAGCGGGGCCACGAACTCCAGCGAGGAGCGGCCGTCGCCGACCACCGATATCGCCCCGACCGGACCGGCGGGACCGCGCAGCGCGAGCCCGACACAGCCGAGTTCGGGGAAACACTCGCCCCGGTCGATCGCCAGTCCGCCCCGGCGGCGCACCAGGCTCAACTCGCGGTGCAGTTGGCCGAGATGGCCGATGCTGTGCCGGGTGCGGCGCTCGATCGACTGCGCGTACCGCGTGTCGATCTCCTCCGGGCTCAGCCAGGCGAGCATGGCCTTGCCGAGCCCGGTGCAGTGGGCGATCGCGCGGCCGCCGACCTTCGACGGTATGTCCACGGCGGCCCGGCCCCCCACCTTGTCCAGGTAGTAGATCTCCGGCCCGTCGAGCACGGCCAGATGCACGACCATCCTGGTCCGCACCGCCAGGTCCAGCAGGTGGGGCGCGGCGGCCGCCCGTAGCGCGCTGTGCCCGATCTCCCGGCCTCCCAGGCCGAGCGCACGGGCGCCCAGCGTGTATCCGGCCACCGTGTGGCGAAGCCAGTCCAGCCGGACCAGCTGGTCGAGTATCCGATGCGTGGTCGAGCGGGGCAGGTGGGTCCGTCGGGAGACCGATTCGAGCGTCAGATGGGTCTGTGGACGATCGAACAGGTCCATGATCAGCGTCACGCGCTCCATCATCGACGGAGGCGACGCGGACCCGTCGGCCTCGGAGGATCGCGGGCTCAGGCGAAGGGCAGACGTCATCGTCGGTGCCTCTCTGATCAAACTGAAATCAATTCTAGTTCGGCGCCGGCGTCAAGGTATCAATGCCGCAGGCCAGAGAGAAAGAGTCGTGCACCATTTTATTGGGACGTTCGGTCCATTCATGTATGGGCGCAAAAACGTACCGTTTCCCGGGAGGGGCTCTTCCGGGAAGCGGTACGTGCGGCGAGCGGTGTTCCGGCCGGCGTCAGCCGTGGGTGAGGTCGAGGGCGATGTCCACGATCATGTCCTCCTGCCCGCCGACCAGGCCGCGCCTGCCGACCTCCTCCAAAATCGTGCGGGCGTCGAGGCCGTACCGCTGCGCCGCGGCCTCCGCATGGCGCAGGAAGCTGGAGTAGGCACCGGCGTAGCCCAGCGTGAGGGTCTCCCGGTCGACGCGCACCGGCCGGTCCTGCAGGGGGCGGACCAGGTCCTCGGCGGCGTCCTGGAGGGCGAACAGGTCGCAGTCGTGCTTCCAGCCGTGGAGGTTGGCGACGGCGATGAACGGCTCGATCGGGCAGTTCCCGGCGCCCGCGCCCTGCCCCGCGAGCGAGGCGTCGACCCGGGTCACCCCCTCCTCCACGGCCACCACGGAGTTCGCCACGGACAGGGAGAGGTTCTCGTGCGCGTGGATGCCGATCTGGGTGTCCGGGTCGAGCACGTCCCGGTAGGCGCGGATCCGGTCACGCACACCGTCCATGGTCAGCCGGCCGCCGGAGTCGGTGACGTACACGCAGTGCGCGCCGTAGGACTCCATCAGCGCGGCCTGGCCGGCGAGGGTCTCCGGGGACGTCATGTGGCTCATCATCAGGAAACCCGAGACGTCCATACCGAGTTCCCGCGCGGTGGCGATGTGCTGGGCCGCGACGTCCGCCTCCGTGCAGTGGGTGGCGATGCGCACCGAGCGGACCCCGAGGGCGTGGGCCCGCTTCAGTTCGGCGATGGTGCCGATGCCGGGCAGGAGCAGGGAGGTGAGGGCCGCGCGGTCGATGGCGTCCGCGGCCGCCTCGATCCACTCCCAGTCGGTGTTGCTGCCCGGCCCGTAGTTGAGGCTGCCGCCGGCCAGTCCGTCGCCGTGGGCGACCTCGATGGCGTCCACACCCGCCCGGTCGAGGGCCGCGGAGATCCGGGACACGAACTCGGGTGTGATCCGGTGCCGAACGGCGTGCATCCCGTCCCGGAGGGTGACGTCCTGTACGTAGAGCCTGCGGGGCGCGGTCACTTGGTCACCTCGGTGGTCGGTCGCCGGGCGATGCGCTCGGCGACGCGCAGGGCGGCCGAGGTCATGATGTCGAGGTTGCCGGCGTAGGCCGGGAGGTAGTGTGCGGCGCCCTCCACCTCCAGGAACACGGAGACCTTCGTGGTCGCCGCGGAGCGGTCGCCGTCGGGCAGCAGGGTGTGCACCGGGTCCCCGGCGGGCACCGGCGTGAACTGGACCCGCTGCTTGAGCCGGTAGCCCGGCACGTACTCGGCGACCTCGGCCACCATCTCCTCGACGGAGCTACGGATCGCCTCGTGGTCGGCCTGGCCGATCAGGCAGTACACCGTGTCCCGCATGATCAGCGGTGGTTCGGCCGGGTTCAGGACGATGATCGCCTTGCCCCTCCCGGCACCGCCCACCTTCTCGATGGCGCCGGCCGTGGTCTCGGTGAACTCGTCGATGTTGGCCCGGGTGCCGGGTCCGGCCGACCGGGAGGCGATCGAGGCGACGATCTCGGCGTAGGGCACCGGGGTGACCCGGCTGACCGCGTGGACGATCGGGATGGTCGCCTGACCGCCGCAGGTGACCATGTTGAAGTTGCCCGCAGTTGTGGCACCTTCCAGATGCTCGTCCAGGTTCACCGGTGGCACCACGTAGGGACCGATCGCCGCCGGGGTCAGGTCGACGAGCCGCTTGCCGTACGGTGCGAGCTTCTCGGCGTTCTCGACATGGGCCTTCGCCGAGGTGGCGTCGAAGACGATCTCGATGTCTTCGAAGCCGTCCATGCGGATCAGGCCGTCCACGCCCTCGTGCGTGACGGGCACCTTCAGGCGGGCGGCGCGCGCCAGGCCGTCCGAGTCCGGGTCGATGCCGGCCATCGCGGCCATCTCCAGGGTGTCGGACAGGCGCAGCACCTTGATCATCAGGTCGGTGCCGATGTTGCCGGAGCCGATGACGGCCACCTTGGTCTTCGTCATCCTTGTGGTTCCTCGGGAGAGAAGGTCGCGGCCACCGAGCCCAGGCCCGACAGCTCGGCCCGTACGGTGCTGCCTGGCGGTGTGGGGACGAGCGGGCCGAGGGCGCCGGAGAGCACGACCTGTCCGGCGCGCAGCGGGTCGCCGAACTCCCGGGCGGTGCGCGCCAGCCACAGCAGCGCGGCGAGCGGATCGCCCAGGCAGGCGGCGCCGTCACCCTGAGAGGCGAGCTCGCCGTCCGCGTACAGCCGCATGGTCACCTCCCGGGGCGTCAACTCCCCCAGAGCGACCGGCTGCTGCCCGAGCACGAACAGGCCGCTGGAGGCGTTGTCGGCGATGGTGTCCGTGATCGCGATGTCCCAGCCGGCCACCCGGCTGTCCACGATCTCCAGCGCGGCGACGGCGTACCCGACCGCGGACCGGACCCGCTCGACGCCGAGGTCCTCGTCGTCGAGGTCGGCGTCGTCGAGATCGGCGTCGAGCACGAACGCGATCTCCGCCTCGGCCCTGGGCTGGAGCAGCCGGCCGCTGGGTACGGCCAGCCGGCCGGTGACGTCCATGTCGTCCAGCAGGACACCGAAGTCGGGTCTGTTCACGCCGACTTGACGCTGTACCGACTCGGACGTGAGACCGATCTTGCGCCCGACGACCCGTGCCCCGGCGGCGATCCGCTCACCGACGACGCGTCGCTGAACTGCGTACGCGAGGCCGATGTCGGTCGCGCCGAGCAGGTCCCGCACGGGCGTACAGGGCTTGTGGTCATGGGCCGCGCGGGTGAGTCGTGCGGCCGCCTCGGCCAC
Organism: Streptomyces sp. NPDC060000; assembly: GCF_042737375.1. Classification (NCBI taxonomy): domain Bacteria; kingdom Bacillati; phylum Actinomycetota; class Actinomycetes; order Kitasatosporales; family Streptomycetaceae; genus Streptomyces; species Streptomyces sp. NPDC060000. Next base: position 4,604 of record NZ_JBHWUU010000126.1, on the reverse strand, counting down.
GGCGGTTTCACGGTTCGCGACGGCTGTCGGTTCCCGAACGTCTGTCATTGCCATCCTCAATTCGTGCCGGCCTCCAGCCTGATCCGCCGTGCCGGAGAGCGGCTGCGGCCGTTCCGCTCACCGGGACACGGGGGCCGGAACCCGGCGGCCGGGCGGGTCCCGCTGAGCGAGATGACGTGACGGCGGGCCCACGGCGTCTCGTTACCGTCCCTGCGCAGAGCGCCCCGCGACCTCCACCCGCAGGCGCGTCCCCCACCCCCACCAAAAACGGCGGCACTCATGAGGAGGTTCGGATGAGCAGCAACGAGGATGCCTACGACGTGATCGTCGTGGGGTCGGGCGGAGGTCTGGTCGGGGCGTACGTGGCGGCGTCCCGCGGCCTGCGCACGCTCGTCGTCGAGAAGACCGACCGGGTAGGCGGCACCGTCGCGTACTCCGGCGCCGGCCTGTGGTTCCCCGGCTCCGCGCCGCTCGTCCGGGCCGGTCTCGGGGACGACCTCCAGGAGGCACGGACGTATCTGCGCGGTGTCGTCGACGACCCGTCGCGGGAGGCTCTCCAGGACGCGTATCTGACGGCCGGGGTCCGGCTGATCGACGAACTCGAGCAGAACCCCTGGTTCCGGTCGTTCGTCCACGGGCCGGTGCCGGACTACTACGCGTCCGGCCCGGGGGCCTCGCCCACGGGACACACCATCTTCCCGCCACCGCTCGAGGCCGCCGAGCTCCGGGAGCGCAGGGCGCTGGTGCGCGACTCGCTGCCCACCGAGCGGTTCGGCTACGACGAGGGCCCGGTCCTGGTCGGCGGCCGGGCGCTGATCGGCCGGGCGCTGTCGGCGTTCCTGGAGACGGGCAACGGCGAACTGCGGCTGGACACCGCGCTGGAGAGCCTGGTCGTCGAGGACGGCAGGGTCACCGGTGTCGAGGTCGTCAACGAGGGTCAGCGGGTCAGGATCAGGGCCGAGCGGGGTGTGCTGCTCGCGGCCGGCGGCTTCGAGCGCGACCGTGAACTCCGCGAGAAGCACCAGTCCCCGCTCACCGGGGAGTGGTCGCAGGGTGCGCCGGCCAACACCGGTGACGCCCTGCGGGCGGGCATCGCGGTGGGCGCCGACACCGACCTGCTCGACGAGGCCTGGTTCGTGCCGGGGCTCGTCCACCCGGACGGTCTGCCGGTCTTCCACACGGGCACCCGGGGCGGGATCTGGGTCAACGGCGCGGGCGAGCGCTTCGTCAACGAGACGCGTCCGTACGACCAGGCCGCGCACGAGATCGTCCGCCTGCACGCGACCACCGGCGTGAGTCATGTTCCGGCCCACTGGGTGTTCGACCAGCGGCAGCTGGACCGGGACGGCATCGGCTTCCCGCCCGCCACGCCGGGGCCCGAACAGTGGCTGGCGGCGGGGGCGTTGAGGAAGGCCCGCTCACTGGAGGAACTGGCGCGTCTGATCGACGTCCCGTTCGAGGCTCTGCAGCGGACGGTCGAGGAGTTCAACGGGTACGCGCGGACCGGCGTCGACGAGAGGTTCCACCGCGGCGAGACCCCGTGGGACCGGATGTTCCACCACATCGTCCCCTTCCCGGCGGACCCCCGGCAGAACTTCCCCGCGAAGCCCGTGCCGGAGTGGCCGAACCCGCTGCTCCTGCCCATCGACGCACCGCCGTTCTACGCGGCGACCATCGTGCCCTCGGACATCGGCACCAAGGGGGGTCTGCGGATCGACGGGCGGGCGCGGGTGCTGCGGCCGGACGGCCGGCCGATCGACGGCCTGTACGCGACCGGGAACACCGCGGCCGCGATGTCGGGGCGCGTCTACCCGGGTGCGGGCACGCCGATCGGTTCGAGCCTGGCGTTCGGGTACCTGGCGGTACTGGACATGGCCGGGACGGCGGACTGACGGAACGGGTGTGCCCGGGACACGCGGTGGGTGTCCCGGGCACACCGCTGTCGCCCAGCTGTGGCACCGCCGGCGCACCGATGGCGCTACGCGGCGGCGATCAGCCGGGCGGCGAGCCGCAGGTCCGTCTCCCCCTGCTCGGTGGAGATCTCCGCGGTCAGCATGGCCACGAACAGGCCCCACCAGCTGTAGACGAGCAGCCGCACCCGGCTGCGCCCGGTCTCCGGGTCCGCGCGGTCGCCGAGCAGGCGCAGGAGCCGCTGTCCCAGCGCTCTCTCGACGATGTCGAACCGGGTGGGAACGGCGCTCGCGTACTCCATGAACGACGACAGCGCCACGGCCGAGGCCAGCAGTGGGCTGCCCAGAAGTTTCCCCGTCAGCGCGATCAGCGTGTCCGCCACCTCCGTCGCCGGGTCCGCCGACGTACCGGCCGCCGGCACGTCGTGCGCCGGGCCGTCCTCCCGGCCGCCCAAAAACTGTTCGATGTGCCATTCGAGGACCGCGAGGAACAGACAGGGCTTGGACGGGAAGTAGCGGTACAGCGTCGCGATCGCGACACCGGCCTCCCTGGCCACGTCGTGCATCTGCACGCCGGCGAGCCCCTCGCGCGCACCCAACGCCGAGGCGGCGCGCAGGATACGGACCCGCCGGGCGGCCTGGCGGCTCGACACCGGGTCGGCGGGCCGCCGTGCCCGGGCGGGTCCCGGCATGTCGTCGCTCAAGGTCGTCGTCCCCCGGTCACTGCTTATCCCGCCGTCGGCCGCACCTGCCGGCGGGACTCAGCCGGCCTCCGGGCGGGTGAGGAAGGCCAGTACCGCGCTCTCCCAGGCCGCCTTCTGCTCGATCATCGCCCAGTGCCCGCAGTCCGGCAGTACGTGCAGTTCGGCCTTGGGGATGGTGCGCAGCGGCAGCAGCGCGTTCTCCAGCGGTGTCACCCGGTCGTCCCGGCCCCAGGTCAGCAGGGTGGGCGCGGTGACCTTGTGCAGTGCGGCCCAGACGGGCTGGTCCGACTGGGCCTGGGCGGCCAGGACGGCGGCCATCGCCTGCCTGCCGTAGATCCGGCGGGACGCCTCCAGCGTGGCCGGCTCGGTGGCACTCGCCCACCGTTCCTCGATCAGCTCCTCGGTGAGCAGGGCCGGGTCGTGGACCATCGCCCGCAGCCACTGGACGAGGTTGTCCCGGGTGGGGTTCTCGGCGAACTCCACCAGCAGGTTCAGCCCTTCGCTGGGCGCCGGCGACAGGATGTTGCGGCCCACTCCGCCGATGGTGACGATCCTGCGGAACAGGTCCTTGTGGGCGACCGCGAGCCCCACGGCGACGAACCCGCCCATGGAGTTCCCGATGACGTCGACGCGGTCCAGACCCAGGCCGTCGAGGAAGCGCAGCACGGCCTTCGGGCCGGCCGCCATGGGGTTGTCCGCGGTCGGGTCGCTCACCCCGAAGCCGGGGAACTCCAGCACGAGGCAGCGGAAGTGCTCGGCGAGCACGGGAAGGTTGCCCCGGTAGTTGCGCCGGCCGGTGACGCCAGGACCCGACCCGTGCAGCAGGAGCAACGGGGGCCCGTCGCCCGCCTCGTGATAGCGCAGGGTGCCGTCGTCGGTGTGCAGTTCGCGCAGGGTGTCCTCGTGGCTGAGTGTCATGACGGTCACCGTCGCACCCGGCACAAGCCGGCCGCCGTGCGTCTCCCGATCAGTGGGACGCGTCCGGCGACGGGCGGGCCCGGCTGTCTACCGTCGAGGACATACCGATACCGGGGGCCTGACGGGCCGCCTGGCACCTGACCAAATGTGAGGGGAGGACCTGATGGGTGTTCGCTCACTCGGGTACCTGCGTCTGGAGTCCAACGACCTCGGCAAGTGGAAGGCGTTCGGAGCCGGCTTCCTCGGCCTGATGCCCGTCGAGGGCGGTGACTCCGAGTCGCTGTCCTTCAGGATGGACGACCACCCGGCCCGGATCGTGGTCTCCGCGGGGGCCCAGCCCGGGATGACGGCGTTGGGCTTCGAGGTCCTCGACGAGCGGGAGCTGGCGCGTCTGGTCGCGGACGTCGAGAAGGCCGGGATCAAGGTGACGGCCGGTACGGAGGCCGAAGCGGCGGAGCGGAAGGTCACGGGCTTCGCCAGGTTCAACGACCCGGGCGGCAATCCGGTCGAGCTGTTCTACGGCACGGTCCTCGACCATGTGCCCGTGCACACGCCGCTGGTGTCGAAGTTCGTCACCGGCGACATGGGCTTCGGGCACGCGATCATCTCCGCCGAGGACGCGCGGACCACGTTCGACTTCTATGTCGACGTCCTCGGCTTCGTCGAGCGCAACACCATGCGCTCCCCCGGCGGCACGACCTGGTTCATGGGCTGCAACCCCCGCCACCACACGCTCGGCGTCACGCCGATGCCGGGTCCCGGGCGGCTGCTGCACTTCATGGTCGAGGGCGCGACCCTGGACGACGTCGGGCGGGCCCTCGACCGGGCCGCCGAGTACGAGGTCCCGATGATGCACTCGCTCGGCAAGCACACCAACGACCACATGGTGTCGTTCTACGTGTGGTCGCCGGAGAACTACGCCGTCGAGTTCGGCTGGAACGGCCTGAAGGTGCCCGAGCCGGTCCCCGTGTACGAGATCACGGACGGCGCGTTCTGGGGCCACCGCTTCACTCCGCCGCCGCAGCCGGCCGGCTGAGCGGACGGCATGGCTGAGCCCCACGGCCTTCGAGCC
>NZ_JBHWUU010000125.1:0-19432 GCF_042737375.1 Streptomyces sp. NPDC060000 | reverse complement strand
GGGCGCCGGAGCCGGGGCGGGGGCGGCCGGAGCCGGGGCCGGGGCGGGAGCCGGGGCAGCGGCGGCGGGGGCGGGAGCCGGAGCGGCGGGGGCCGGGGCAGCGGCCGGAGCCGCGCCCGGGGCGCCGATGACGGCGAGCTTGGCGCCGACCTCGGCGGTCTCGTCCTCGCCGACCGTGATCTCGAGCAGCACACCGGAGACGGGCGCCGGGATCTCGGTGTCGACCTTGTCGGTCGAGACCTCGAGCAGCGGCTCGTCCTCGGTGACCTCCTCGCCGACCTGCTTCAGCCAGCGGGTGACGGTGCCCTCGGTGACGGACTCGCCGAGCGCGGGCAGGACGACGTCCGTGCCCTCGGCGGAGCCGCCGCCGGTGGCGGCCTCGGCGGTGGGAGCCGGGGCCGGGGCCTCCTGCTCGGTGGAGGGCGCGGCCGCGGCCGGCTCGGGAGCCGGTGCGACCTCCTCGGTGGCCGGAGCCGGAGCGGCGGCGGCAGCGCCGGTGCCGTCGTCGATGACGGCCAGCTCGGCGCCGACCTCGACCGTCTCGTCCTCGGCGACCTTGATGGAGGCCAGGATGCCGGCGGCGGGGGAGGGGATCTCGGTGTCGACCTTGTCGGTCGACACCTCGAGCAGCGGCTCGTCGGCCTCTACACGCTCACCCTCGGCCTTCAGCCAGCGGGTGACAGTGCCCTCGGTGACGCTCTCGCCGAGCGCCGGAAGGGTTACGGAAACCGCCATGGTTTCGGTTGCTCCTTAACGATTGCGGAAGTCTGGGTCGTCGCTTCGACGTGTTACGACCGAGGGTTAAGTCAGTCGTGCGAGTGCAGCGGCTTGCCCGCCAGGGCCAGGTGGGCCTCGCCGAGCGCCTCGTTCTGCGTCGGGTGGGCGTGGATGAGCTGCGCGACCTCGGCGGGCAGCGCCTCCCAGTTGTAGATCAGCTGGGCTTCGCCGACCTGCTCGCCCATGCGGTCGCCGACCATGTGGACGCCGACCACGGCACCGTCCTTCACCTGGACGAGCTTGATCTCGCCCGCGGTGTTGAGGATCTTGCTCTTGCCGTTGCCCGCGAGGTTGTACTTCAGAGCGACGACCTTGTCCGCGCCGTAGATCTCCTTGGCCTTGGCCTCGGTGATGCCCACGGAGGCGACCTCGGGGTGGCAGTACGTCACCCGGGGGACACCGTCGTAGTCGATCGGGACGACCTTCTGGCCGGCCAGACGCTCCGCGACCAGCATGCCCTCGGCGAAGCCGACGTGCGCGAGCTGGAGCGTCGGGACCAGGTCGCCGACGGCGGAGATGGTCGGGACGTTCGTCCGCATGTACTCGTCGACCAGAACGTAACCGCGGTCCGTCGTGACGCCCTGCTCCTCGTAGCCGAGACCGGCGGAGACGGGCCCGCGGCCCACCGCGACGAGCAGGACCTCGGCCTCGAACTCCTTGCCGTCGGCCAGCGTGACCTTGACGCCGTCGGCGGTGTACTCGGCCTTGGAGAAGAAGGTGCCCAGGTTGAACTTGATGCCGCGCTTGCGGAAGGCGCGCTCAAGAAGCTTGGAGGAGTTCTCGTCCTCGACCGGGACGAGGTGCTTCAGACCCTCGATGACCGTCACTTCGGAGCCGAAGGACTTCCACGCCGAGGCGAACTCGACGCCGATGACGCCGCCGCCCAGGATGATCGCGGACTTCGGGACGCGGTCCAGGACCAGGGCGTGGTCCGAGGAGATGATCCGGTTGCCGTCGATCTCCAGGCCCGGCAGCGACTTCGGCACGGAGCCGGTCGCGAGCAGCACATGGCGGCCCTGGACCCGCTGCCCGTTCACGTCGACGGAGGTCGGGGAGGACAGGCGGCCCTCGCCCTCGATGTACGTCACCTTTCGGGAGGCGATCAGCCCCTGAAGCCCCTTGTACAGGCCGGAGATGACACCGTCCTTGTACTTGTGGACGGCGGGGACGTCGATGCCCTCGAAGGTGGCCTTGACGCCGAACTGCTCGCTCTCGCGGGCCTGGTCGGCGATCTCGCCCGCGTGGAGCAGGGCCTTGGTGGGGATGCAACCCCGGTGCAGGCAGGTGCCGCCGACCTTGTCCTTCTCGATCAGGGCGACGTCCAGTCCCAGCTGCGCCCCGCGCAGGGCCGCGGCGTAACCGCCACTACCACCGCCGAGGATCACTAGGTCGAAAACGGTGCTGGCGTCGTTCGCCACGTCACGTCCTCCATGCATGTGCGCCGTGCGCCGGTCGTCGCTGACCGCCGGCGGCTGGTGTCCGGCCGCTCTTTCTTCGGCCCTGTGGTGGGGGCCCTGTCCTGCCGAGGCCCATCTTCGCACTTGCGGGAGGCGAACGAGACGCGGGGCCGGGGTGTGAGACACCCCACGCTCACTTGTGACATGGGGGACCGGCCCCGCCCAGGGGTGCGGGGAACTGCGCGAACCGGCCACATTCGGCCCCGCACCCGCCACCTGACGGTCGGGCCCGAGTGATCAGGCGCACAGTCCCCCTCCTGGAGGGACTAGCCGAGGTCGCCGGAGGCGGTCAGCTCGGCCAGCCGCACCAGCGTCCGCACCGCCGTACCGGTACCGCCCTTCGGCGTGTAGCCGAACGGGCCGCCCTCGTTGAACGCCGGCCCGGCGATGTCCAGGTGCGCCCAGGTGATCCCCTCGCCCACGAACTCGCGCAGGAAGAGACCGGCTACCAGCCCGCCGCCCATCCGCTCACCCATGTTCGCGATGTCCGCGACCGTGGAGTCCATGCCCTTGCGCAGGTGCTCCGGCAGCGGCATCGGCCACGCCGGCTCACCGACCTCCTCGGCGGCCTCGTGCAGCGTGGTGCGGAAGGCGTCGTCGTTCGCCATGATGCCGAAGGTCCGGCTGCCCAGCGCCAGCATCATCGCGCCGGTCAGGGTCGCGACGTCGACGATCGCGTCCGGCTTCTCCGCGGAGGCCGCCCACAGCGCGTCCGCGAGGACCAGCCGGCCCTCGGCGTCCGTGTTGAGGACCTCGACGGTCTTGCCGCTGTACATGCGCAGCACGTCACCCGGGCGGGTGGCGGAGCCGGACGGCATGTTCTCGGCCAGCGCCAGCCAGCCGGTGACGTTCACCTCGAGCCCGAGCCGCGCGGCGGCGACGACCGCGGCGAAGACCGCCGCCGCACCGCTCATGTCGCACTTCATCGTCTCGTTGTGCCCGGCCGGCTTCAGCGAGATGCCGCCCGAGTCGTAGGTGATGCCCTTGCCGACGAAGGCGAGGGTCTTCTTCGCCTTGGAGGAGGTGTACGACAGCTTCACCAGGCGCGGGGCGGAGGCCGAGCCGGCGCCGACGCCGAGGATGCCGCCGTAGCCGCCCTTGGTGAGGGCCTTCTCGTCGAGCACCTGCACCTTGATGCCGTGCTCCTTGGCCGCCGTCTGGGCGAGAGCGGCGAACGCCTCGGGGTCGAGGTCGTTCGGCGGCATGTTGATCAGGTCGCGGGCGCGGTTGAGCTCCTCGCCGACGGCGGCGGCACGCAGCAGCGCGGCCTTGTGGACGGCGTCGCGCGGCTTCCCGCCGAGCAGGGCGGCCTCGGCGAGCGGTGCCTTGCCGTTCTTGGCCCTGGCATCGTTGCCGTTGTGCTTGTAGGCGTCGAAGGAGTATGCGCCGAGCACCACGCCCTCGGCGATCGCGCCGAGGTCCGCGGCGTCGGTCACCGGCAGGGCGAAGACGGCCTTCTTGGAGCCGGTGAGGGTGCGGGCGGCCGAGCCGGCCGCCCTGCGCAGCGCCTCCGGGTCGAAGCCGGCGTCCTTCTCGGGCTCCGTGCCGAGCCCCACCGCGAGCACGAGCGGTGCCTTGAAACCGGCCGGGGCGGGCAGCTTGGTCACCTCGCCCTCGGCGCCGGAGGCACCGAGGGTTTCGAGGATGCCGGCGAGCCGGCCGTCGTAGGCCTTGTCGACGGCTTCGGCGCCTGGGGCAACGATCGGGCCTTTCGCGCCCTTGGCGACCCCGATCACGATCGCGTCGGCCCGGAGGCCCGGCGCCGCGGCGGTGCTGAGAGTGAGAGCAGTCACGGTGGTGAAATCTCGCTTCCGATGTGGAGTTGCGGTGGCCGGAGTGTGTGGGTCGACCGGGCCCGACTGCCGACCCTAGAACCGGGTCGTCGGTGCGGTCGTATCCGGGGGTGTGCCTCACCGGCGCGGCGGACCGGCGGGGCGAATCCCGGAACGAGCGTACGCGTGCGTGTGCGTTCACTCATGCACGCAAGTGTTCACCTGTCGGTGGCGTCGTGGCCACGTCCCGATCCTCGCACTCCGTGAACCGGGCCACACCTGGCGGGTCGTCGGGGCGCGGGGACGGGGTGCCGGTACGCGGTGCGACGCCATGGGCGATCATCGGCGGGTACGTCACCGCACATTTGGAGCCCGCCCGGTGAGACGACCGATCCTGCTGCTGTCCCTCCTCGCCCTGCCGCTCGCGGGCTGCGCCTCCGCACCGGACGGCGGACCGGACGGCACGTCGGGCGCAGCTTCCGGCAGGACGTCGGACGCAACGCCGGACGGGAGAACGGACGGTGGCGAGCCGTCGGCCGGGAAACGCTGGCAGCCGGCCCCCGGCACCGACTGGCAGTGGCAGCTGAGCGGTCGTCTGGACACCGCCGTCGACGTGCCGGTCTACGACATCGACGGCTTCGACCACACCGCGGCCACGGTCGCCGGCCTGCACGACGACGGCCGCAAGGTCATCTGCTACCTCTCCACCGGCGCCTGGGAGGACTGGCGTCCGGACGCGGAGAAGTTCCCCAGGTCGGTGATCGGCGAGGACAACGGCTGGAAGGGCGAACGCTGGCTCGACATCCGTGCGTTGGACGTTCTGGAACCCCTGATGGCGGCCCGTCTCGACATGTGCCGCGCCAAGGGGTTCGACGCGGTCGAGCCGGACAACATGGACGGCTACAAGAACTCCACGGGCTTCCCCGTCAAGGCCGCCGACCAGCTCCGCTACAACCGGCTCATCGCCGGGCTCGCCCATGAACGGGGCCTGTCGGTCGGCCTGAAGAACGACCTCGGTCAGATCCCCGAACTCGTCGGCGACTTCGACTTCGCGGTCAACGAACAGTGCGCCCAGTACGACGAGTGCGAGGAGCTGACCCCCTTCATCGCGGCGGGCAAGGCCGTCTTCCACGTCGAGTACGAACTCCCCACGAGCGAGTTCTGCGCCGACTCCCGCCGCCGGAAGCTGAGTTCACTGCTGAAGAAGTACGAGCTCGGGGCCTGGCGCGAGGCGTGCTAGGCCGATCCAGCCTCTTCAACGCCCCAGGCAGAGCACCAGGAGCGCGGTGGTCGCCGCCGTCTCCGCCAGGCCGCCGAACACGTCCCCGGTGACCCCGCCGAAACGGCGCGTGCAGTGCCGCAGGAGGAGTTCGGCGACGGCGAGGGCGCCGAGGACCGCCAGCGCCGTACGGGCGGCGTCGTACGGTCCGAACCACGCTCCCACGCCCGCCGCCGCCAGCGTGACGACGCCGGCGGTGAGCACCGCGCCCCGCACCGGGACCACACCGGCCACCGCCGCCCCGAGCCCCTCCGGCCGCGCGGCCGGCACCCCGGCGCGTGCCGCCAGGGTCAGCGCGAGACGGGCGGCGACCGCCGAGACGACGGCGGCCAGCGCGCCCCGCGCCCAGGAGGCGCCGTAGAGCTGCGTCAGCGCGGCGACCTGGGCGAGCAGTACGAGAACCAGCGTGAGCACGCCGAACGGGCCGATGTCGGACTGCTTCATGATCCGCAGCGCGTCCTCGGCGGGCTTGCCGCTGCCGAGACCGTCCGCGGTGTCGGCCAGGCCGTCGAGGTGCAGACCGCGGGTGAGGACGGCGGGCACGGCGGCGGAGGCCACCGCGGCGAGCGGCGGGCTCGCGCCCAGGTACAGCAGCAGCAGACCGAGCCCGGCCGCGCAGCCGCCGACGACCAGTCCGGCCACGGGGGCGGTCAGCATGCCCCCGCGTGCGGCCTCCCGGTCCCAGCGGGTCACCTGGACCGGGAGCACGGTGAGGGTGCCGAAGGCGAAGCGGAGGCCGTCGAAGGGCGAGGTCGTGGACACCGCGGCAGACTAGCCCGGACGCCCCACCCACGAGGCAGCGAGCCCCGCGCCCGGAGAGACTGGCGGCATGGGCCAGTGGGTGCAGCGCAGCATCGTCGAACCGGGGAAGATCCCGCTGCTCGTCGCCCTGACCGCGTTCGTGCTCACCTTCCTGGTCACCCGGGTCATCACGCGCCTCATCCGGGCGGGCAGGGGTCCCTTCGGCAACATCAGCTCCGGCGGGGTGCACATCCACCACGTGGTCCCCGGCGTGGTCCTGACCGTCGCGGGCGGTTTCGGCGCGGTGGCGAGCGGCCGGCACGGCTTCGGGGCGGTCGCCTTCGCGGTGGTCTTCGGCATCGGAACCGGCCTGGTCCTCGACGAGTTCGCGCTGATCCTGCACCTCGACGACGTGTACTGGACCGAGGCGGGCCGCAAGAGCGTGGAGGCCGTGGTCCTGACGGCGGCGCTGGTCGGACTGCTGTTGGTGGGTTTCGCGCCGTTCGGTGTCAACGACATGAGCCAGGAGGAGCTCCAGGACAGGGGGAGCGTCATCTCGACCGTCGTGCTCAACTTCCTGTTCTTCCTGGCCGTGCTGAGCAAGGGCAAGGCCAAGATGGCCGTGTTCAGTGTCTTCATCCCGTTCCTGGGGCTGGTGGGCCTGGTACGGCTGGCCCGGCCCGGCTCGCCGTGGGCACGCCGGTTCTACCGGCGCCGGCCGCGGGCCCGGGCGAAGGCGGTGCTACGGGCCTACCACCACGACCGCCGCTGGGCGGGGCCACGGCGGATGGTGGGGGACTGGCTGGGCGGAAAGACGACCGCGGAGCTGGCTCGGTCCGAAGAACGCGACTGAGAACCCCGCTCCGCGGCGGCCGCGCGCGCCACACGCCGAACCAGGAACCTCACCGTCCGCCCCCCTCGACAGAACCGCCACCCGGCGTCGCCCTCCGCTCGGTGGCCGAGCCGCGAGCCGGGGTCGCCTCCCGCCTGGGGGCCGGCCTCAGGCCGGTGTTGCCTCCCGCCCCTCGGCGGAGCCAGGAGCAGGCGGCGCCTCCCGCCCGGTGGCCGAGCCGCGAGCCGGCGCCCTCCGCTCGGTGGCCGAGCCGCGAGTCGGCGTTGCCTCCCGCCTGGCGGCCGGCCTCAGGCCGGTGTTGCCTCCCGCCCCTCGGCGGAGCCAGGAGCCGGCGGCGCGTCGTGGCACTCGGTGGAGTCGCGGACCGGTGCCGGCCCCTGTTCCCCGGGCGGGGCGTCGGCGCGTTCGGGTGCCGTGGCCGCGGGATTCGCCCGCCGCGCACAGCACCAGTACCGCCGCGATCGCCGCCAGGTGCTCCTTGCCCGCCAGGTTGTTCTTCAGCAGGACCTCGGCCACTATCGCGACGATCACCGCCGCCGCCGTCACGTAGGCGCGGTAGCGCCAGCCCAGGAACACCGCGAGGCCGACCACGGCCGCCGACGGGCCGGTGTCGACGATCCGGGCGTCGGCGGCGGGCAGTCCGAACGGGCTCCCGGGGCCGAGGGCGATGCCCACACGCGCGTACAGCGTGCCGGCGAGCGTGGCCGCATAGGCGATGCCGAGGGTCCGCCACCAGCCCAGGCAGAGCTCCGCGATCCCGAACACCAGCAGGATCTGTGCGAGGGCGCCCCAGACCGGCAGGTCCAGCGCGGGCACGAACAGGGAGACCGGGGTGCGCAGCAGGGCGAGCCACAGGGGATCCGCGGCCCGTACCGCTCCGATGTCCTGGACCGGCCGATAGCCCCACGACTGGTTCTGCACGACCTGGGCCACCGACGTCAGACACACCGCCCCCAGGGTCATCGGGACCGCCCGCCACCGCCGCCCCGCCAAGGAGGAGCGCGCGGTCTCGTACAGCGGCCCCCATTCGGCGCGGGCCCGGCGGACGACCTTCTTCACCGGTGGGTCTCCAGGTGCCCCCGTTGCAGCCACTTCGGCAGCCCCGGCGCCTCCAGGAACCCCTCCGCCCGCGCCGACGCGATACCGATGCGGGGCAGGTCCGCGCTCTTCTCGAAGAGCAGGAAACGGGGCTCCCAGATGGGCCGGTACTTGGCGTTGGCGCGGTACAGCGACTCGATCTGCCACCAGCGGGAGAAGAAGCTGAGCAGCGACCGCCACAACCTCAGCACCGGCCCGGCGCCGAGCCGCGCGCCCCTTTCGAAGACCGCGCGGAACACCGCGAAGTTCAGCGAGACCTGGGTGATCCCGAGCTCCCCGGTCTCGCGGGCGCGCCGGAGCAGCTCGATGACCATGAACTCCATCAGCCCGTTGTCGCAGTCGCGGTCCCGCCGCATCAGGTCGAGGGACAGCCCGTGCGGTCCCCAGGGCACGAAGGAGAGCAGAGCCCGCAGTTCGCCGTCTGCGTCGGAGCACTCCAGCATCACGCAGCGCCCGTCCTCCGGGTCCCCCAGGCGACCGAGCGCCATGCTGAACCCGCGCTCGGTCGCCCCGTCGCGCCAGTCGTCGGCGCGCCGCAGCAGGTACGCCATCTCGTCGGCCGGGATGTCCTCGTGCCGTCGCAGCCGCACCGTGTACCCGGCCCGCCGGACCCGGTTGCAGGCCTGGCGGACGGTGCGCATGGCCCGCCCCTCGAGGGTGAACTCGGCGACCTCGACCAGAGCCTCGTCCCCGAGCTCCAGCGCGTCGAGGCCGTGCCGCGCGTACACGGTCCCGGCCTCCTCGCTCGCACCCATCACCGCCGGGATCCACCCGTGCGCCCGCGCCTCGGCGAGCCACGGCCCGATCGCCCCCGGCCACGCCTCCGGATCTCCGAGCGGGTCCCCGGAGGCGAGCGACACCCCGCCGACGACGCGGTAGGCGACGGCGGCCTTCCCGGTCGGCGACCAGCACACGCTCTTCTCCCGGCGCAGCGCGAAGTAGCCGAGGGAGTCCCGCTCACCGTGCAGGTCGAGAAGCTCCCGGAGCCGTTTCTCGTCGTTCTCGGTGAGCGGGTCGACGGCCCGCCGGGAACGGAAGGCGGCGTACAGCACGGCGAGGACGAGCGCCGTGCTCAGCACGTTGACGGCGACATCGACCCAGGTGGGCGGAGCGATCCCGGGGACGCGGTAGTCGTCGGCGGCGACGGACACCAGCCGCAGGGCGCCGTAGCGCCAGCGTTCGAGGAAGGTGGAGGGGGCGGACGCCCGGTTGGTGACCGTCACCAGCAGCGCGGCCAGCAGCGAGGTGCCCAGCAGCCCGCCCGCGCCGACGGCCGCGGCGAGCCGCGGGTTGGACCGGTCGCCCTTCGCGTAGAACTCCCGCCGCCCGGCGAGCAACGCCACGACGAAGGCGGCGGTCAGCGCCAGCGAGACCCAGTTCTGCGGATACCGCCGGACCTCCGGGAACGCCATGGCCAGCGCGAACAGCCCCAGGAACGCCCCGCTCAGACCGAGGTTCAGGATCCAGGCGGCCCGTTTGCGCCGCCGCATCGTGATGGCGAGGAACGCCGTGAAGACGCCGGAGGCGAAGCCGGCCGTCAGCAGGTACGGCGTGAAGAAGTTCTCCTGGTTGTGCCGGCGCACGTCCTGCCCCAGGGAGACCCACACCGCACTGAGGAAGTTGACGAACGCGACGGCACGCAGGTACCAGACGGCGAAGGCGGCGGCGCCCCGGGTGTTGCCCATGAGCGGTGATCATATGGGTGCACTTCAGGGAAACCGCTCTTTTGGCGCCGCCTGTCCCTTCTTGTCCCTTTAACGCTCCTCCGGTTGACGCTCCTCCGGTTCCTCCTCGGAACCCAGGGTCCGCTCCTCGGGACTCCCCGTTTCCTCCGCGGAACCGCCGGTCCCGTCCTCCGAGGTCACGGACTCCTCGTCGGGGGTCCCGGTCTTCTCGTCAGCGGTCTCGGGCTTCTCGGGGAGCTCTGCCGCCAGTGCGGCCGCGGCCTGTACCAGCGGGAGCGCGAGCAGTGCCCCGGCGCCCTCTCCGACCTTCACGCCCTGGTCCAGCAGCGGTTCCAGGGCCATCCGGTCGAGTGCCTTCGCCTGTCCCGGTTCACCGCTCTTGTGCGCGGCCAGCCACCAGTCCGGCGCCCGGAACGCGATCCGCTGCCCGACCAGCGCGCAGGCGGCCGCCACGACACCGTCCAGGACGACGGGCAACTTCCGTACCGCGCACTGGAGCAGAAAGCCCGTCATGGCGGCCAGGTCGGCCCCGCCCACCGTCGCCAGCAGCTGCAACTGCTCCCCGAGCACCGGCCGTGCCCGCCTGAGCGCGTCCCGGACGGCGGCGCACTTGCGCATCCACGCCAGGTCGTCGATCGCCTCCCCGCCCCGCCCGGTCACCACGGACGCGTCGGTCCCGCACAGCGCGGCCACCAGCACACCCGCGGCCGTCGTCCCGCCGACGCTGATGTCGCCGAGCACGACCAGATCCGTACCGGAGTCGGCCTCCTCGTCGGCGACGGCCACGCCCGCCAGGAAGGCCGCCTCGGCCTCCTCGAGCGTCAGCGCGTCCTCGATGTCGATACGGCCGCTGCCGCGCCGCACCCGGTGCCGTACGACGTCCTGCGGGAACACGTCCGGCTCGCAGTCCAGCGCCATGTCCACGATCCGCACGGGCACGCCGAGGCGGCGGGCGAGCACGGAGACCGGACGGCCGCCCTCGATGACCTCGCGCACCAACTCCGAGGCGCTGCCCGCCGGCCGGGCGGAGACGCCGAGCTCGGCGATGCCGTGGTCGCCGGCGAACAGCACCACCCGCGGCCGCTCGACCGGACGCACGGGCGCCGAGCCCTGCGCCGCCGCCAGCCACTCACCCAGCTCGTCCAGGCGCCCCAGCGCTCCGGGCGGCACGATCTGACGGTCCCGGCGCGCCTCCGCGTCGCGGCGCACGCCGCCGTCGGGGCGCTCGATCAGATCGGTGAAGTCGTCGAGATTAAGCGAGCTCATTCGCCGAACAGTACCGGCACCGATCGAACGGTTCGGCGCCAGATCGCCACCACACCCGCGTGACGTCATTGCACCCAAGATCGGTATCCCATACGTTCCGTTTTGCCGCTGATTGTCGTTCGCTCTCGATGTCATCCCCGGAGCCGCTCATGCCCCCCAGGCCCGTCCACGAGCCGCGCAGAGACGACTGCCCCTGGTGCGGCTCGAAGTGCCTGCGCACCCGGTTGCGCGCACCGGATCTGCGCCACCGCAGACCGGGCACCTTCGTGGTCGACGAGTGCCGGGACTGCGCGCACGCCTTCCAGAACCCGCGTCTTACCGCCGAGGGACTGGCGCTGTACGGCGCCGAGACCGACGAACGGGCCGATCGCACGCGGCTCAGGGCGACGGCCCGGGCGATGCTGCCGTTCCCCGAACCGGAGAGCTGGCTGGACGTGGGCACGGGGGACGCCTCCTTCCCCGAGGCGGCGAAGGAGCTGTTCACCTACACGGCGTTCGACGGGGTGGACCAGACCCCGAGGGTGGAGTGGGCAAGGGTGGCGGGCCGGCTCGAGGAAGCCCACGTGGGCGCGCTGACGGCCCCGGAGGTCCTCTCCCGTGTGCGCGGCCGCTACGACGTGGTCAGCATGCTCCACCACCTCGAACACACCCGGGACCCCAGGCGGGAACTCGCGGCGGCGCTGACGGCCCTGCGCCCGGGCGGCCATCTCCTCCTGGAACTCCCGGACCCGGCCAGCGCGTCCGCGGCCGTCCTGGGCAAGTGGTGGCACTCCTACGACCAGCCCCGCCACCTCCACCTGATCCCGTCGGCCAACCTCCGCGCCGAACTCGAGGCCCAGGGCTGCGAGATCGTCGTGACGGACCGCCGGACGGCGCACACCCCCCACGACCTGGCGGCGGCGGCCTCGCTCTACCTGAACCGGACCCGCCTGCGCCGGGCGGCCGGACCCCTGACCGCGCTGGCCGCCGCCCTCGACCACCTGCTGGCCCCGGCCCTGAGCCGCACCCGTTTCTCGAACGCGTACCGGGTCGTCGCCCGCAGCAAGTGACCGTCGTGCGCCGGCCCCCGTGAGCCGGGATCCCGCGCGCGGGAACCGGCCTCAGGAGCCGTCGGGCGCCGGGCCCCGTGAGCCGGGGGGTCCGCGCGCGGCAACCGGTCGTCAGGCGCCGGCTGCCGGTCCGCGCAGCACCAGGGCCTGGCCCGCCACCACCAGCACCACTTCCTCGCACTCGGCGGCGACGGCCGCGTTCAGCCGTCCCAGCTCGTCCCGGTACCGCCGCCCCGACGCCGTGGCCGGCACGATCCCCGACCCCACCTCGTTGGAGACCAGTACGACGGTCCGCCGGGCCGAGCGCACGGCCTCCGCCAGTTCCGCCACCCGCGAGCGCAGTGCCCGCTCGCCGCCGTCCGCCCACTGGGCGTCGTCCCACGCCCCGACGGAGTCCATGACGTCCGTCAGCCACAGCGACAGACAGTCGATCAGCAGGGGCGCGCCGTCCTGCGCCAGCAGCGGCACGAGGTCGCAGGTCTCCACGGTCCGCCACGACCCCGGCCGCCGGTCGCGGTGCGTGGCGACCCGGGACGCCCACTCGGTGTCGCCGCCCCGGGTGCCCCCAGTGGCGACGTACAGCACGTCCGGGAAGGACTCCAGCCGTCGCTCGGCCTCCACCGACTTCCCCGACCGGGCCCCGCCCAGCACCAGCGTCCGCCGCGACACGTCCGGCACGTCCTCGTACACCCCCACGATCAGAGTCGACCCGTCCGGCACCGCCCGCGCCCCGGCCGCCGCCAGCCGCCGCCGCAACTCCGCGCCGGGCGGCACGTCATGGTCCAGATGGACGGCGACCACGTCGGTCGTCGGCCCCACGGCCCCCACCGCCCGCAGCTTCGCCAGCGCGTCCGGCCGCCCCACCAGGTCCGCCAGGACCATGTCGTAGCGCTCGGCGGCCTTCGGCCCCTCCCCGAGTCCGGCGGGCGCGCCCCCGGGCGGCAGATACAGCAACCGCTGCCCGTCCGGGCCGGCCACCGCGTACCCGGTGCCGGGCGCGTCCATCGCCACCGCCCGCACCCGATGCCCCGTCAGCAGCGTCAACTCCCGTCCGTCCGGCACCCGGCCGGGCTGCGGCAGCCCGGCCGGCACCTCCACCGGAGGCCCGTCGTGCGGATGCGTCAGCAGCACCTGCCGCACCCCGCCCAGCGAATGCCCCGCCCGCGCGGCCGCGAACGCCGCACCCGGCGTCAGATCGAGCAGCAGGGCCCCGTCGACGAGCAGCGCGGTCGCCGCCCGCGCGTGCGCCCCGAGCGAGGATGCGCACACGGCGCAGGGACAGTCGGGGCGGGGCAGTCCCGCGGGGGCACCGGTACCGAGCAGAGTGACTTCCACGGAGCTGATTTTCGCGTGTCTGACCAGGTCTTGCGCATCCGACTAGGCTGCACAGCAGAAGCCGGACCAAGATCCGGCTTCTGCTCTGCACGTGGTCACAGCTGGGAGGCGTACATGGCGGCATGGACGTGGCGGTTCGAGAAGGCCGACGGGACGGAGGTCCAACCCGCGGTGGAACCCGAGGAGTTCACCACCCAGGGGGACGCCGAGTCCTGGATCGGGGAAGCCTGGAAGGACCTCCTCGAAGGCGGCGCGGACCAGGTGCGGCTCTTCGAGGACTCCACCGAGATCTACGGCCCGATGAGCCTGCACGCGAACGAGGTGAAGGAGGCGTAGCCCTCCGTCGGGGTGGTCGCCGCACGGCCACCCCGGCCACCACTCACCCGGACGAGTGAAGAACCCCGCACCGGCCGGTCGCATATCGGTTGCGCCGCAGCCCGCAGCCCGCAGCCCGCAGCCCGCAGCCCGCAGCCCGCAGCCCGCAGCCCGCAGCCCGCAGCCGCGCACCGCTCAGCCGCGTACCCCGCACAGGTGCAGCAGGGCCGCCACCTGCCGGTAGGGGTCGGTTCGTCCGGCCCGCGCCTCGGCGGACAGCAGACTCTCCCGCTCCTGCGGGTCCTGCGGGATCTCCGCCCCGTCCGCCGCCGTGTCCGTGAACACCCGCACGCCGTACCAGGCCTGGAGCGGAGCCCCGATCCCGGCGAGCGTGCCGGTCAGCGTCGCCAGCCGGTCCGCCCGTACGTCGAGACCCAGCCGGGTGGGGGTCCCCCCGTTCGAGTCAATTCGAGAACGGGGGAGGTACGCGACGGTGTCGAAGGCGCCCAGCGCGCCCGCCCAGTCACCGGACAGCCCCGGCCGCATGGCCAGCGCGTCCGCGTTGCGCACCAGGAGGGACAGCAGCCCGCCCGGGGCCAGCATCCGGGCGAGCCCCGCGAGCAGCGCGTCCGGCTCCTCGACGTACATGAGTACGCCGTGGCACAGCACCACGTCGAAGCTGCCGGGCAGGAAGTGCACACCGGTGTCCCGGCCGTCGCCCTCGATGATCCGCATCCGCTCCCGGATGCCCTCGGGCTCCCCGCACAGCGCCTCCCGGGCCGCGGCGATCATCGTCGCGTCCCGCTCGAGGCCGGTCACCTGATGCCCGAGCCGGGCCAGCCGCAGCGCCTGCGTGCCCTGGCCCATCCCCACGTCGAGCACGCGCAGCCGCTGCCCCACCGGGTAGCGCCCCACTATCTGCTCGTCGAGCTGCCGGGCCACCAGCTCCTGTCGTACGACATCGCGCAGCCCACCCAGCCTGTTCAGCCAGGCCTCGGCCGCCCCTCCGGAGAAAGCCGCAGTGCTCAGGGCCGCGCTCCACGCTTGACCTGCGGCTTCGGCAGCCGGAGCCGACGCATCTGGAGGGAGCGCATCAGCGCGTAGGCCACCGCGCCCCGCCGGTTCTGGTCGGGGAAGCGCTCGGTGAGCCGCTTGCGCAGCCGGAAGGCCGTGACGACCGAGTCCAGCACGATCAGCACGATCACGATCAGCCACAGCAGCAGCGCGATGGTCTGCAGCGAGCCCACCCGCACCATGCTGAGCACGAGGATGACCACGGCCATGGGCAGGAAGAACTCCGCCACGTTGAACCGGGAGTCGATGAACTCGCGCGCGAACTTGCGGACGGGGCCCTTGTCTCGGACCGGCAGGTACCGCTCGTCCCCGCCGGCCAGCGCCTGGCGCTGCCTGTCCAGCTGGGCGCGGCGCTCGCTGCGCTGACGCTTGGCGGCGTCCTTGCGGGACGTCGACGTGTTGGCGACGCTGCGGCGCTGGGACTGGGCCTCACTGCGCTTGGGCGTGGGCCTGCCCTTCTTGGCCTGCGGGTCACGGGGCTGCATGGAGTCGGTCACCACGGCCTTGTCGGCGGGGGCCTTCTCTTCCTTGGCACGGCTTCGGAACACAAAACCCAAGGGTAAGCGCTCGCGAGCATGGACCACAGCCCGGAGGGGAACGATCCGGCAACACCAGTCGTCTGTAGAAGGGACAGACCGGGACAGTAGCGGGGAAGAGGGGGCGCAGGGTGACCTATTGCTCACCCTGAAGGTCACCTACTCCCTACGCCGGAGCAAGGTCTTGGTCAGTCGTCCTTGGGGATGAGCGCATCCGTCCCCGAACAGTGCGTCAATGGATGCAGGGCCCGTACTGTGGGTTCTGTCGCAGAGCTGGAGCTGGACGTCAGAAGGGGGCGCGCGAAGCCCATGAGCGGTGTCATGAAGCGTATGGGGATGATCTTCCGCGCGAAGGCGAACAAGGCCCTTGACCGGGCCGAGGACCCGCGCGAAACCCTCGACTACTCGTATCAGAAGCAGCTGGAGCTCCTCCAGAAGGTCCGCCGCGGCGTGGCCGACGTCGCGACCTCGCGCAAGCGCCTGGAACTCCAGCTGAACCAGCTGCAGTCGCAGTCCTCCAAGCTGGAGGACCAGGGCCGCAAGGCGCTCGCGCTCGGCCGTGAGGACCTCGCCCGCGAGGCGCTCTCCCGCCGCGCGGCCCTCCAGCAGCAGGTCACCGACCTCGAGACGCAGCACTCCACGCTCCAGGGCGAGGAGGAGAAGCTCACTCTCGCGGCCCAGCGCCTCCAGGCCAAGGTGGACGCCTTCCGTACGAAGAAGGAGACCATCAAGGCCACCTACACCGCCGCCCAGGCCCAGACCCGCATCGGCGAGGCCTTCTCCGGCATCTCCGAGGAGATGGGCGACGTGGGCCTGGCCATCCAGCGCGCCGAGGACAAGACCGCCCAGCTCCAGGCCCGGGCCGGCGCCCTGGACGAGCTGATGGCGTCCGGCGCCCTGGACGACCCGACGGGCATCGCGAAGGACGACCTCCAGGCCGAGCTGGACCGGCTCTCCGGTGGTACGGATGTAGAGCTGGAGCTGCAGCGCATGAAGGCCGAGCTCGCCGGGGGCACCCCCCAGCAGGCCATCGAGGGTGGCACGAGCCAGTCGCAGTCCCAGCAGCAGCCGCAGGACACCCCGCGCTTCGACAAGCAGTAGCCCGGCGCCGGGGACCGGAGCCGAGGAGGACACATGATCGTCCGGATCATGGGGGAGGGCCAGTGGACGCTGGCCGACTCCCATCTCGTCGAACTGAACAAGCTGGACGACGAGCTGCTGGCGGAGATGGAGAGCGGTGACGAGGACGGCTTCCACCGCACCCTCGGCGCCCTCCTGGACGCCGTCCGCCGCCTCGGCGAGCCCCTGCCGGACGACGCCCTGGAGCCCTCGGAACTGATCCTCCCGGCCCCGGACGCGAGTCTGGACGAGGTCCTGGAGATGCTGAGCGACGACGGTCTGATCCCGGGCTGACTTTCAGCGCAGGTCACGGCAACCTCAGCCTGTCCGGGGATGCCCCCTCTGGGGGAGTTCGAGGACGAGGCCATGTGCAGGGCCGACAGCGGGGCCCGGGGGCGAGCGGCAGCCCGCCCCCGGCTACGGCAAGGAAAGCGACGGCAACTAAAAAGTGACCCTCCTTTCCCGGGCCGAGGGCAAGGCCCAGGCCCACCCCCTGGCTCTGGACGCCGCGCTCGCCGCAGGCGTGCTGCTCTGCATGCTGGCCGGCTCCTTCGTCGACCCGCACGGAGAGCACGGCGTCAGCTGGAGCATCCGCAGCCCTGACCCGCTCAGCCTGCTGCTGATCACCCTCTCCGCCGTCGCGCTCGTCTTCCGCCGCAGCGCCCCCATGACGGTCCTCGCCCTCACCGGCACCGCCTCCGTGATCGAGTCCGTCACCGGCGACCCCCGCGCCCCCGTCGCCATGTCCGCCGTGATCGCCCTCTTCACCGTCGCGGCCACCACCGACCGCGCCACCACCCTGCGCGCGGGCCTGCTCACCATGACGATCCTGACCGGCGCGGCCATGCTGGCCGGACCGCTGCCCTGGTACGCCCAGGAGAATCTGGGGATCCTCGCCTGGACCGGCATCGGCGCCACCGCCGGCGACGCGGTCCGCAGCCGCCGGGCCGTCGTCCAGGCCATCCGGGACCGCGCCGAGCGTGCGGAACGCACCCGGGAGGAAGAGGCCCGCCGCCGGGTCGCCGAGGAGCGCCTGCGTATCGCCCGCGACCTGCACGACGTCGTCGCCCACCACATCGCCCTGGTCAACGTCCAGGCCGGAGTCGCCGCGCACGTCATGGACAAGCGGCCCGACCAGGCCAAGGAGGCCCTCGCGCACGTCCGCGAGGCCAGCCGTTCCGCGCTCAACGAGCTGCGGGCCACCGTCGGCCTGCTGCGTCAGTCCGGTGACCCCGAGGCCCCCACCGAACCCGCCCCCGGCCTCGACCGGCTCGACGAACTCGCCGACACCTTCCGCAACGCCGGTCTCCAGGTCGAGGTGGCCCGCGCCGACCACGAGACCAAGCTCCCGGCCGCCGTCGACCTGGCCGCCTACCGGGTCATCCAGGAAGCCCTCACCAACGTCCAGAAACACGCGGGATCCGAGGCGAAGGCCGAGGTCAGCGTCGTACGCGTGGGGCCCAACATCGAGGTCACGGTCCTCGACGACGGCCGCCCCGCGGACGGCGCGCCCCCAGCGGCCGGCGGGGGCCACGGTCTGCTCGGCATGCGTGAGCGGGTCGGCGCCCTGCGCGGCACCCTCACCACCGGTCCCCGCTACGGAGGCGGCTTCCGCGTCCATGCGATCCTGCCGGTCAAGACCCGCACGACCACCACGGGGGAGAGCGCATGACCATCCGTGTCCTGCTCGCCGACGACCAGGCGCTGCTGCGCAGCGCGTTCCGCGTGCTCGTCGACTCGGAGCCCGACATGGAGGTGGTCGGCGAGGCGTCCGACGGCGCGCAAGCGGTCCGACTGGCCGGGGAGCAGCGCGCCGACGTCGTCCTGATGGACATCCGCATGCCCGGCACGGACGGTCTCGCCGCGACCCGGATGATCACCGCCGACCCCGCCCTCGCACAGGTCAGGGTGGTCATCCTGACGACCTTCGAGGTCGACGACTACGTGGTGCAGTCGCTGCGGGCCGGCGCCTCCGGCTTCCTCGGCAAGGGCAGCGAGCCGGAGGAGCTCCTGAGTGCCATCCGGGTCGCCGCCGGCGGGGAGGCCCTGCTCTCGCCGACCGCCACCAAGGGCCTGATCGCCCGCTTCCTGGCCCAGGGCGGCGCGGCGGACGACGACCACGACCCGGCCCGCTCCGCACGGCTGGAGGCGCTCACCGTGCGCGAGCGCGAGGTGCTCGTGCAGGTGGCAGGCGGCCACTCCAACGACGACATCGCCGAACGCCTCGAGGTCAGCCCGCTCACCGTGAAGACGCACGTCAACCGGGCCATGGCCAAGCTGGGCGCACGCGACCGGGCGCAGCTCGTGGTGATCGCGTACGAGTCGGGGCTGGTACGTCCGAGGGTGGAGTGAGCCCGGCCCTCCCGTGCTGCGCCCGGCCCTCCCGTGCTGCGCCAGCAGTGGACGCGGCATATGCAGATGGACCCGAAGCGTACGGATCGCCGTACCGGCATGGCCCAGCGTGAAGAGGCCACTCGCGGCGCACCCGGCTCGTGAGTCACACCGCCACCCGGTCGCCACCGCCGGCACCGCTTCTGCCGCTCACAGGGACGAGACCCGTACCCATGTCCCAGGGCGGCCGACGGGTATGTGCTGCGCACGGCCGCCGAGCGGGTCCGTAAGGCCGTGGCCGGGCTAGACGACGTCACGGACGTGACCAGCAATCTCTCGCAGAGCGTGCCGCGCACCTCGGTCAAGGCCGGCGCCAAGGCCGCCATGGCGGCCGCGGCCGGCTTCGACGACCGGACGCCGGGTGCGGCGGTCGCCCCGGCGGTCCGCGGGACGACGGCCACGAAGGCGGGCCCGGACGCACCGAGCGCGACGTCGTCATCACCTCGGCGCGGCCCGCGAGCATGCTCGCCCAGCTCGGGCCCTGCCCCCCGGGCGCGGTGAAGCCAGGCGACAATCGCCACCGTGAGGTGGTCGACGGACCCGTCTCGACGGCCCGCATCGACTGAGCGCGGACGGCCACCGTCACCGCGAAGCGGCAGCCCGCGGAGCGCGAGAAGACCCCGGAACCGGCCGGAGTCCGGACCCCTGCCGTGCCGACGCCCCTTCCCTCGTACAGGGGAAGGGG
>NZ_JBHWUU010000124.1:0-20302 GCF_042737375.1 Streptomyces sp. NPDC060000 | reverse complement strand
GGCCCCCCCCCCCCTGCACCTTGTGCGGGTGCGTACGGCTAGCGCATGACTCGTGCCCCGGCGACGCTGAACGTCTGAACCGACACTCCCACCCGGATCAGCCCGGCCGCCGCCGCCCGGAACGCCTTGATGTGCGCGGTGGCGAAGTGTTCGTCCAGGGCCTGCTGGGACACCCACCGTTCGTACACCCGGATGCGGCGTTCGTCGGCGGGGTCGGCGGTCATGGCGTAGTCCAGGCAGCCCGGCTCCTCCTCACGGGTGCGCCTGCCGGCCTCGACGAGGTGCCCCAGCATCGTGTCGCGGTCCGCGGGCTCGTAGTCCATCCAGCCGGCGACGATGATTTCCTCTGCCACGGTGGTCCTTTCCACGGTCATGCCCGCGGGCCCGTCGCCCTCGTTCAGGAAGGAGCGACGGGCCCGCGGCCGTTCAGATGGCGAGCGCCGCCGGAACACTGTCCACGGTCACCGTGCCTCGCGTGCCGTCGACGGTGATCACCATGCCGTCCCGCAGCCGCCGGGTGCCGCCCTCGACGGAGATGACGGCCGGGATGCCCAGCTCACGGCAGACCACGACGGCGTGGCTGTTGAGCGCGCCCACATCCACCACGGCCGCTCCCGCGACCAGGAACAGCGGGGTCCAGGCGGCGTCCGTGATCGGCGCCACCAGTACCTCGCCCGGCTCCAGCGCCTCGCACGAGGCCGGGTCGGTGACCACCCGGACCCTGCCGGTGTACGTGCCCTGGCTCCCGCCGACGCCCGTCAGCACCTCGCTCTCGGCGGCCGCGGCGATCGCCTCCGCGCTTCTCCGCGGCCAGCCGTCGATCTCGGTCCGCGCGTCCTCGGCGACGAAGAACGGCGGTTCCAGCTCCCGCAGTTCCGCGTACTCGGCGAGCCGCCGGGCGATGACGGGAGCGAAGCCGCCCGGGTCGGCGACATAGTCGTCGAGTTCCGTCTCCAGCAGCATCATCACGTCCTCGGGCTGCGCGAAGAGGCCCGCGTCGACTCCGCGGCGGCCCAGTTCCCGTACCGCCATGCGGATCTCGTTGATGACGGACACACAGTTGGCCTTGGTCCGCTCGCGGGCCGGGATCCACACCTGGGAGGCGTGCAGGCCGGCGTCGAACACCGGCCGCACGTCCTCCGGGAGCGCTGCCCGGATCTCCGCCGCGATCTCCGTACGGTGCTCCGCCAGCCGGCGGTGACGCTCGGCCGGGGAGTCGTCGTCGGGGCTGCGCCGGATGCGGTCGACCAGAGCCAGGGCCTGGACCGGCGCCGCCTCCCACGACAGCGCGTGGATGTCCCATTCGTTGGGGCCGCGGTCACCGGCAGCGGCCAGGAACTCCTCGAAGGAGTCACGGAACGCCTTCACGTCCCCGCTCGCCCCGTCGAGCGCGCGCTCCACCGCGGCCGGCCCCTTCTCGAACAGGGCGGTCAGCTCGGCCGAGGCCGCCACCTGCCGGGACAGCGTCCACAGCCCGGTGGAGGGGGAGGCGGAATCGACGTCACCGAGCCCGCCGATGAGGTCCAGCAGGGCGCCGGGGCGGTCCAGACCCGCGCACAGCGGGCCGAGGATCGCCGGTCCGACGGACGCGGGCAGCGACGACTCGACATGCCGCTGGAAGGTGATCTCCACCTCCCCGAGCAGTGAGCGGGCCCGCGCCACCAGCTCCGCGTCGGACAGCTGCGCGAGGTCGGGCCGCTCGCGCCGGAGGCGGCGCAGCCGCTCCTGGTCGGCGTCGGCCTCCGCGAAGCCGGTCAGACCCAGCATCCGCGCGACCGTAGCCCCCGCCTTGGCGGTCAGCTCCGCGTCCTCGTCCTCGGGGTGCGCCACGTACACCGGGGTGTCGGAGCGCTGGCCGACGAAGGCCGTGTCGATCTGGTCGGCGGTCTGGCCCATGCGGATGCCGAACAGCCGCATGTGCGACAGGTTGAGGTAGAAGTAGCCGCCGAACATCCCGACGAACGGCGGCCGGGGACCGGCCACCTCTTCCTCGCGGTAGATGCCGAAGCCGACGAAGCCGTTGCGCCAGCCGTGCAGACCGCGCCCCCACACCAGGGTCCAGCCCAGCGGGCTGGCCGGCTCCGGCAGGGTCTCGCCCGCGTTGGCGCGGGTGTAGTGGGGCAGCCGCTCACTGCGCTGCCAGTCCGTGATCCAGCTCTTCATGCCGAGGGTCTCCCGCCGCTGTCCGTGTCCGTCCCTGTGACCGCGCCGGTCCTCACCACTGCGCCGTCCCGCCGTCGACGCTGATCAGCGTGCCGGTGATGCCCGCTCCGTTGTCGCTCGCGAGCAGTGAGGCGACCGCGGCGATCTGATCCACGGTGGTGATCTGCTTGGTGGCGGCGTGCTCGGCGAACCGGCCCAGCCACACCTCGTACGAGATGCCCTCGGCCTCGGCCGCGGCGGGGCCCGCGGCCCGCATCAGGTCGGTGTCGACGGCGCCGGGGCAGATCGCGTTGCAGGTGATGCCCTGGGTGCCGTACTCGAAGGCGGTCGCCTTGGTCAGGCCGTGGATGGCGTGCTTGTTGGTGATGTAGTGGCTGATCGCCGGCTTGTTGGCCTGCTTGCCCTCGACGGAGGAGATGTTGATGATGCGGCCCCAGCCGCCCTCCAGCATCTTCGGCAGGGCGCGCCGGGTGCCGTAGAAGTAGGCGTTGAGGTTCAGGTTGAGCGCGCCGTGCCAGGCCTCGTCGCTGAGCTGGTGGACGGGGGCGAAGCCCGAGGTCCCCCCGACGTTGTTGACCCAGATGTCGAGCCGGCCGAAGCGCTCCGCGGCGAAGTCCGCGAGGCCCTCGATGTCCTCCTGGCTGTTGGCGTCGCAGGGGTGGAAGACCGCCCGGTCCCCGGCGCCTATCTCCTCCAGGGCCTGCTTGCCCTTGAGCTCGGAGCGGCCGCTGAGGACGACTGTCGCGCCCTGTGCCAGGAACGCCTCGGCGATGGCGCGCCCGATGCTGCGTGTGCTGCCCGTGATCACCGCGACACGTCCGTCGAGGCTGCCCGTAGCCACCATGTTGTTCTCCTGCGTGTCTTGTCGGCTGGTCACCTGGTGGCTCTCGCGGCGCTGTCGGCCTCGGCGGCCTTGGCGGCCTTGTCCAGGTGCTGGTGCACTGTGCGGTGGAAGTGCTGGAGTCCGGGCTCGTTGCGTCCGAAGACGAAGTCGGTCCCGTTCAGGGCTTGAAGCCCCTGCTGGACTCCGTAGGTGGTCGCGTAGTCCTCGTCGCGGACCACCTCGTGGAACCATTCGCCGAACCGGTCGGCGGCGTCGCGTTCCTCGTCGGTGACCGCCGGTTCGCGCAGCAGGATGATCTGCTGGGTGACCGACTCGGTGGCCGTCCGGGGGAGCACCAGCGACACGGCGATCCGGTGGCGCCAGCCGCCGGCGATCGCCAGTCCGGGGAAGAGCCAGTAGATGGCTCCGACGCAGTCGCCGGGGTCGCGCTCGTCCGGGGGCAGCTCGACCGCCTGCGCGATGGGCCGCAGGGCCGGGGAAATACGCTGGTGAGCGCCCCAGGTGTCATGCGCCATCATGTTGGAGAGGTTCGTCTCGAACACCGTCTTCGGGTGCAGTGAGGCGAAGTGGTACGTCTCCAGATAGCCGTCGAGGGTGACCTTCCAGTTGGGGCTGGTCAGCTCCTTGGTCGAGTGGTGATGGCAGTCCGCGAGACGGAGTCCCTCAAGGAGCGGCTGCAGATCACCCAGCCAGGCGTCGAGGTCGGGTTCGGCCGCGGGGTCGAGCGAGACGAAGACGATGCCGGCGCGTTCCCCGGCCGGGAGCCGCACCAGGCTGCGCCCCGCGCGGGACACATCGCCGAAGGTCTTCTCGGCGTGCACGCCCCGCAGCTCCCCGGCCAGGTCGTACGACCAGGAGTGGTACGGGCAGGTGAGCCGCTTGGACACACCGCAGCCGGGTTCGATGATCTTCGCCCCGCGGTGCCGGCAGGCGTTGATCATCGCGTGTACGACGCCTTGCCGGTCCCGGGTGATCAGCACCGGCACACCGAGCACGTCGAGTGCCTTGTAGGTGTTCGGTCCGGGCAGCTCGGCCGACATGGCGAGCGGAAGGGGGACGGTGCGGTGCACGGCGTCCGTCTCCCGCTGCCAGCGGTCGGCGTCGAGATAGTTGGCGACGGGTTCCGTCCACTGGCCGTCCGCCTCGTGCGTCGTGGTGGCGCGGTAGTGCTCCATCACGCGCTCGACGAGTTCGGCGGCCTCCCGGCGCATCGCCACGGACGCGGGGTCGGTCGACCGGTCCTGGCTGATCCACGAGGAGTAGGCCGGTGCCGGCGGAGGCTGACGCCCGGCGTCGGTCTCCCGGGTCTCCGGTGCACTGGTCTGGACCACGATGTCCTCACATCCTCCCAGCCGCGAGCTGGTGAACGGCTTCTGGAACGGCGGGCTGGGCTGTGAGCGACACGACAACAGGGGTTAGTGTTGTCTGTCAATAGAAAGTGCCGAAGTCGCTGCGCAGAATCCAGCGGGTCATATCACCCTGGCTCGGAAATAGAGTCCCAAGGGTGGAGCGATCTTTCTGTTGACCGGTTCCAGTTGCCGACGTGTGATGGGCCCACGCTCGACCCGGAGGCGACGCGATGGCGGATGACAGGACCGACCCGGCGTCCGGGGCGCGGGCGCGCATGACCGGGCCCTTCGAGGTCGGGGTCGTCGTGCGCGACCTGGACCTGATGGGACGCTTCTGTCGCGAGGTGCTCGGCTGCTCCGAGGTGCACCGATCCCGGGTCCCGGCCTCCATCGGTGTCCCGGCCGGGCTGGGCGGTGAGCTGCTCGTCGTCTGGCTCCAGGTGCCCTCGGGGGGTTGCGTCAAGCTGATATGGCCTCAGTCCCCGTCGGTACCTGCCCAGTCGGTGGTGCCGCTCACCGGGCGGCGGGGGCTGTCGTATCTCACCTTCCGCCTGGACGACCTGGATCCGCTGGTGACCGCTCTGGCGGCCGGGGGCGCCCGGCCGCTGTCCGATCCTGTCGTCGTGCGGGCGCGCGGTCGCCGGATCAGCTTCTGGGCGGATCCGGAGGGCAACGCGCTGGAGCTGGTCGACGAGCGCGGGGGTGTTCGGAAACCCGATCGGTCCGAGGCGTAGTAATTAGAGAACCTCTTCAGTAAGGTGCCCGATGCTGGTTACTGTAGACCGGCACAACAAAGTCCGATCGGTTGGATCACCTCGCTCGGGGCGAAGGGGCGGACGATGGCTCAGAGGGCATCGAAGAAGTCGGCCGATCCGGCCGCGAACCAGACATCAGCGCGGCTCGTCAGGGATCTGCACGAGCGCATGGTGCGCATCCGGCTGTTCGAGACCGAGGCGGGAAAGCTGATGGAGGCCGGCAAACTGCCCGGCTTCCTGCATCTCTACGTCGGCCAGGAAGCCGTGGCCGCCGGGGTGATGGCGGCGCTGCGCGACGACGACCAGATCACCTCCACCCACCGGGGACACGGACACGCCGTGGCCAAGGGCGTCAGCTTCCGCCATATGTACGCCGAGCTGTACGGCCGCGTCACCGGCGCCTGCCTCGGCCGCGGCGGAAGCATGCACATCAACGACGTCACCCTCGGCATGCTCGGCGCCAACGGCATCGTCGGCGCCGGCATCCCGATCGCCGTCGGCGCCGCCTTCGCCGCCCGGTACAAGGACGAGGACAGCGTCGCCGTCACCTTCTTCGGCGACGGCGCCACCAACATCGGCGCCTTCCACGAGGCCGCCAACATGGCCGCCATCCTGGGCCTGCCGGTGGTGTTCGTCTGCGAGAACAACGGCTACGCCGAGTTCACCCCGCAGTCAAAGCACATGCTGATCACCGACGTCGCCGACCGGGCGGCCTCCTACGGCATGCCCGGCGTGATCGTCGACGGCATGGACGCGGCCGCCGTCCACACCGCCGCCGTCGAGGCCGTCGCACGCGCCCGGGCCGGCGAGGGCCCGATGTTCATCGAGGCCAAGACGTACCGCTACTACGACCACCAGGGCGTCAAGGGACTGCGCCACCCCTACCGCTCGGACGCCGAGGTCGAGGAGTGGAAGACCCGCGACGCGATCGACCTGCTGGAGGCCCGTGCCCTCGCCGACGGCACGGCCACCCGCGCGGAACTGGACGACACCTGGCAGCGCACCCGTGACGAGATCGCCGAGGCCATCGCGTACGCCGAGGCGAGCCCGCTGCCCGACACCGCCGACCTGCTGCTCAACGTCTACTCGGGATGACCGCCATGACCACCGTCACCGAAGCACCGGCCCCCGCACCGGACGGCACGGCCCGCAAACTCACCTACGTCAAGGCGTTCAACGAGGGCCTGGCGCAGGCCATGCGCGAGGACGAGAACGTCTTCGTCGCCGGCGAGGACGTGGCCGGCTACGGCGGCGTCTTCCGGATGTTCGACAACCTCCTCGACGAGTTCGGCCCCCGCCGCATGATCGACACGCCGATCTCCGAGGCCGCGCTCGTCGGCCTCGGTGTCGGCGCCGCCGCCCGGGGGCTGCGGCCGGTCGTCGACCTGATGTTCATGGACTTCATCGGCGTCTGCCTGGACCAGATCGTCAACCAGGCCGCCAAGATGAAGTACATGTTCGGCGGCTCCGTGTCCGTGCCGCTCACCATCACCACCGCCTCCGGCGCGGGCCTCGGTGCCGCCGCCCAGCACAGCCAGAGCCTGGAGGCGTGGCTCGCGCACGTGCCCGGCCTCAAGGTGGTCATGCCGTGCGACGCCTACACCGCCAAGGGCCTGACCGTCTCGGCGATCCGGGACGACAACCCGGTCGTCGTGATGCTCAACAAGGTCCTGCTGGGCAGCAAGAGCGAGGTGCCCGAGCAGATCTACGGCATCCCGCTCGGCCAGGCCCACATCGCGCGGCACGGCTCGGACGTCACCGTCATCGCCCTGGGCCGCATGGTGGGCGAGGCTCTCGCGGCCGCCGAGGAACTGGCCGCAGAGGGCGTCGAGGTGGAGGTGATCGACCCCCGGACCGTGCAGCCGCTGGACACCGAGACCATGTTCGCCTCCGTGCGCCGCACCAACCGGGTCCTCGTCGTGCACGAGGCCGTCACCTTCGGCGGGCTCGGCGCGGAGATCGCGGCCCAGATCCAGGACGCGGCCTTCGACCACCTCGACGCGCCTGTCCTGCGAATCGGTGCCCCCTTCTCCCCGGTGCCGTTCTCCCCGGTCCTGGAGAAGGCGTACGTGCCCGACCAGGCCCGCATCGTGCGGGGCTGCCGCCGGCTCCTCGAAAGGTCGTGACGACGTGGCGGTCGAGGTTCTGCTGCCGAAGATCGGCCTGACCATGCAGGAAGGCACGATCGACGAGTGGCTCGTGCCGACCGGTACCGCCGTCGCGGAGGGCGACGCCCTGCTGCGGCTGGCCACCGACAAGGTCGACGTGGATGTCGAGGCGGAGGCCGGGGGACTGTTCCACCCCGTCGTCCCGGCCGGGGCCACCGTCCCGGCGGGGGCGCTCATCGGCTGGCTGCTGGCCGAAGGCGAGCAGCCGCCGCCGGGCCCGGGGGGTACGCCGATGTCCGCCGGGCCCGGGCCGGCCGGTACGGACGCGGTGCCGGCGACCGTGGGTCTTCCCTCCGTGGCGCCGTCGCTGAACGGCACCGTGGGGGTCGAGGGCACGGGCGGGCTCGACAGCGCCGGCCGACGCAACGGCACCGCCGGGCTCAACGGCGTCCCCGTGGTCGACGGCACCGTTGGGCCCAACAGCTCGGGGAGCCGTCTCCTGGCCTCGCCGAACGCGCGGCGGGTGGCGGCCGACGCGGGCGTCGCCCTCACCGTCGTACGCGGCACCGGGCCCGGCGGCCGGATCGTCTCCGAGGACGTGGAGGAGTACCTGCTCACCCAGGAGGCACAACTGTCCGCCTCCCTGGCGGGCGACGCGGTGACTCCCGCCTCCCCCCTGGTCCGCCGACTGGCGAAGGAGCGGGGCATCGACCTCGCGGACGTGTGCGGCACGGGTGCGGGCGGGCGGATCCGGCGGGGCGATCTCGACGCCGTCACTCCGACCGCGGCGGCTTTGACCACACCCGCGTCGACCGCGCCGCCCCGTCGGTCCACCGCCCCACCGCAGCCCGGGGACGTCATCCCGCTCACGGGGATGCGCGGCGCCATCGCCCGCCGGATGCACGCCAGTCTTCAGGAGATGGCCCAGCTGACCCACGGCTACGAGGTGCGGCTGGACGCCGTCGTGGCCCTGCGGGCCCGGTTGAAGCAGGAGTGGGCCGACGGCGACCTGACGGTGCCCAGCCTCAACGACTTCGTGCTGAAGGCCGCCGCGCTGGCGTTGCGGGAACACCCGCTGCTGAACGCGGCGGTGCTGGAGGACGGGGTTCACCTGTACGAGGGCATCCACGTCGGCTTCGCCGTAGCGGTCCCGAACGGCCTGCTCGTCCCCGTGATCGAGAACGCGGCAACGCTGTCGCTTCCCGATCTGGCCCGCCGGTCGCGGGATTTGGCCGACAGCGCCAGATCCGGCCGGATCTCCCCGGCGCTGCTGGAGGGAGCCACGTTCACCGTCACCTCGCTGGGCGGGTACGGCGTCGACTTCTTCACCCCGGTGATCAACCCCGGCAATGTCGCCATCCTCGGCGTGGGCAGGCTCAGGGACGGTGTCGAGTGGGTGGACGACCAGCCCCGGCGGAGCCAGGTGCTCACACTGAGCCTGACCTTCGACCACCGTGCCGTGGACGGGGCGCCGGCGGCCGAGTATCTGCGCACGGTCGGTGAGCTGCTGAGCGGACCTCTGCGACTGCTGTTCTGACTCCCTCAGCCCCGCGCCCGTCGGCTGTCTCCCCTAGGCCGGCGGGCGCGGTCCGTCACCCCGGGCATGCCGCTCGGGTCCGTCACCCCGCCGCCGGGTCGGCGATGCGCTCGGCGAGCCGGCCGACCTCGTGGAGGAACGAGCGGTGCCCGAGGGAGCGGTAGACGTCGTCGCCCCGGACCTGCGAGACGGCGGCGGTCTCCAGCAGGGCCAGCACCCCCAGGCCGATCACCGCCGCCTCCGCCTCCGAAACCGGCTCACGGCCCTTGCCGACCAGCCGCACCAGTTCGTCCAGCAGCTGCGCGCGGTTCTCGTGGCGCAGCGCCTCCGCCTCCTGGCTCATGCCGGCCGAGGACACGAAGAACACGGTGGCGGCGGACCGGTGTTCGCTGAGCCAGACCACCAGCGACGTGACGACCGGTCCGATGCCCGAGCCCGGCCGGTGCGCCTCGGTGAGGGACTCCACCTGCTCACGCAGCGCCGCGGCGAACACCCGCATACCCTCCACCAGGACCTGGTCCTTGGAGGAGAAGTGGTAGTAGACCGCGGCCGACGTCATCTCCGCCCGCGCCGCGATGTCGGCCACCGTCACCTCGTCCGGCGGCTGGGTCGCGAAGAGCTCCGTGGCTGCCTCGATGACCCACTGCCGGCGCGAAGGGCGGTGAGCTGCGCGGGTTCCGGATGTAGTCATGCTGTCAAGTATGCAGTGATCTCCGTGCTCCAGATCCACAGCGGTGCCAGGATTCACGGGTCCGGCCTGGGAGAGTAACTGGATAGCATGGGGAGTACGCCGGGCGCACGAGCGCCGGTCGCGGTAACCGCGAGGGAGCATGATGGCCACCACGAACGGCAAGCAGCCCGCCCACCGTCCTTCGCGACGCCAGCACATCATCAGCGCCGCGGTCAGGGTGTTCGGCCGCAACGGCTTCGCGGAGACCAGTGTGCAGGACATCGCGGACGAGGCCGAGGTGGTGCCCACGGCCGTCTACTACCACTTCGCGGGCAAGGAAGAGCTGCTCGAACTCGCCATGCGGCGGGTCTTCGACCAGCTGAACACCGTCGTGGAGACGGCCCGGCCGGACACCGAGCCGGGTGATGCCGAGGGCCTGACGCGCGTCATCGACGCCGTGTGGGACTGGGTGGAGAAGAACCCGGACGAGGCCCGGCTCTACCAGGTCCAGATCGCCTCGGCCAACGGCAACATCAAGCTGTTGCGCGACGAGTTCGAGCAGCGGCACATCCAGCGGGCGTACGACTACCTGCCCGAGAGCAGCACCCGCAGCCCCCGGGCGGCCAAGGCGCGGCACGCCTCGCAGGCACTCGCGGTCCGCACCCTGATCAGTACGACCATCCTCGTGACCGCGCTGCGGGCGGAGGGCGGTCCGCTGTCCCGGCTGCCTTCACGGTCCGTGCAGGAGGCGGTCAGGGCGCTGGCGCTGCGGATCGTCGCCGCCGACCAGAGCGCCACGGCCTCATCGGCCTGAGGCGCGCGAGCCCTCTGCTCACGAGGACAGTGGTCCGCGTGCGGCGAACAGCCCGCCCGCCGTCCCGTCACCCCCCGGAAGGATCGCCGGCCGGACCGGCGTGTCCGTGCCCTCCTCCGGCCCGCGCGGGGCGGCGGCACCGCCCATGCCCCTGCGGGTCCAGCCGGGGTCGGCCGCGCTGACCAGGACGCCGGTGCCCATCGACTCGCCCGCGAGCATGCGGGTCAGGGCGTTGAGGGCGGTCCTGGAGAGGCGGTAGGCGGGATTTCGGCCGGAGGCCGTCAGCGCCGGCGACCCGTACGCACTCCGCCGCCGTCCGTGTGGCGGGCCGGTCAGGCCGTCAGCACCGCGCACGCGCTGATCCCCGGCGCCCCGTACACATGGGTGAAGCCCACCCGGGGACCGCCCGGCACCTGCGTTCCCGGCGCACGGCCCTGCAACTGCCGTACGACTTCATGGAACTGGCGCAGTCCCGAGGCGCCGACCGGTTCGCCGCCCGCCAGGCACCCGCCGTCGGTGTTGACGGGGATCCGGCCACCGGGGTCGGTGTCTCCCGCGGCGAGCAGTTCCTCCTGCTCGCCGTGGCCGCACAGCCCGGTCTCCGCCAGGTGGATCAACTCGGAGCCGCTGTCGGTGTCCTGCAGCTGCGCCACCCGCACATCGGCGGGCCGCAGACCGGCGCCCCGGAAGGCCGCCTCCGCCGCGTCGACGGTGGGGGAGCGGTGCGGTCCCGGCGGCAGCCAGGGGGAGAAGACCTCGAACGAGCCGAACCGCCTGGTCCGGAAGGCCAACGACGCCAGCCTGACCGGCCGTTCGCACAGGTCGAACGCGCGGTCGCCGCGGGCCAGCACCAGTGCGGCCGCGCCCTGGCCGGGGGAGCAGAACATGTACTGGGTGAGCGGCGGGCTCACCTCGGCGGAGTTCAGGATCTCCTCCTCCGCCAGCTCCTCGCGCCGCCAGGCCAGGGGGTGGCGGGAGCCGTTGCGGAAGGCACGGGCGGCCACCGTCGCCAGCGCCCGCTCCGGTATGCCGTGCTCGTGCAGGTAGCGCTGCGTCTTGAGAGCGAAGAACTGGGTCGTCAGCATCATGCCGGTCTCCGCGTACCAGTCCGGGAGGCCGTACCGGGCGGCGGACACGTGGAACGCGCCCCGTTCGTGCTTGTCGAACCCCACGGCCAGGCCCAGCGATGCCTCGCCCGCCCGCAGCGCGTTGGCCACCGCGAGCACCGTCGAGGCTCCGGTCGCGCACCCGTTCTGCACGTTGACGAACGGCACACCGGTCAGCCCGAGCCGGCCCACGAGCGTGTCGGGTTTGCCCGACACGTCGGAACCGCCGGCCGCGTAACCGACGTCCTCCCAGGCGACACCGGCGTCGCTCAGCGCCTCCCGGACGGCGAGGACGGCCATGTCCATTCCGGTGACCGTCTCGTCGCGGCCGAAGGGACGCATGCCGCATCCGACCACGTAGATCTCGTCGGACCGGGTCATCGCCGCCCTCCTCGGTCCGTACGGAACGCGAACGTCAGCACGTTGGTCCCGTCCTCGTCCTGGTATGCGGGCGCCATGGTGAGGCGGACCGGAAGTCCGATCTCCACCTCCTGGCGGGAGACTTCGAGGCGTGCCTCGACCAGCACCTCGCCGAGGTCCACATAGCCCACGTGGTACGGCCGGTGACCGTCGGCCGGTGGCCGGTACGGCGGCCTGGGCGGGAACGCCTGGAGCGTCCACGACCACACCCGCCCCCGCACCGGCAGCGGGTGCGCGGACATGGTCCCGTCGGAGCACCTGGGGCAGGCGTCCTGCCGGGGGAAGACGACGGTGTCGCACCCTGTGCAGCGCGCCCCCACGAGGCGCGGGGGGTCCACGCCGTCGAACAGGCCGTCGTCGATGAGTCTGGTGGTCATGCTGTCGTCCTGTTCTCTCACCCGGCAGGGGCCGCGGGCTACCAGCCCAGCAGTCCGGCGAGCCGTTCCCGGTGGTGCGCGGCGCCGCCCAGCAGCACGGCGTCGGACTGCGCGCGCCGGAAGTACAGGTGCGCGTCGTGCTCCCAGGTGAAGCCCATGCCGCCGTGCAGCTGGACGCACTCCGCCGAGACGAACGTGAATGCCTCGCCGCACCAGGACTGCGCCACCGCCGCGGCCTCCGCGAGCGCTTCGGGTGCCCCGGCCGCCCGGACCGCCCGTATCACCGCGGACCGCGCGGACTCCACCTGGAGCAGCATGTCGGCGCAGGTGTGCTTGACCGCCTGGAAACTGCCGATCGATCTGCCGAACTGCCTGCGCTCCCGCACATGCGCCACGGTCAGGTCCAACGCGGCCTGCGCGCCGCCCAGTTGCTCGGCGGCCAGGGCCACCAGGGCCGTGTCCAGGGAGCGCGTGACGACCTCCGTGCCCTCGCCCCCGGCGGTCAGCGCACGAGCCCTGGCACCGGTGAACGTGATCACCGCCTGGCCCCGGCTCAGGTCCAGGGTGGGCACCCGGCGGACGCTCACGCCCGGTTCGTGCGGGTCGGCGAGGAAGAGGTCCACGCCGTCGGGACCCGTGGCCGCGACCACCAGAACCTCGGCGTCGGCCCCGTCGAGCACGAACGGCGCGGTGCCGTCGAGGACCGCGACGCCACCGCGCCACGTCACCCCCACCGGCACGGCGTCCGGCCGCCACACACCGTCGGGCGCGGCCACCGCCAGCGCGTGCACCCGGCCTTCGGCCACCTCCGCCAGCGGTCGCGCGGCGGTACCGCAGCCGGCCAGCACCTGCCCGGCCAGCACCGTCGACGACAGCAGCGGCACCGGGGCCAGGGTCCTGCCGAGTTCCTCGCAGACCACGGCGATCTCCGCGAGGCCGCCGATGCCTCCCACGTCCGTCGGCAGGCCGAGGGCTCCGAGGCCCACCCGACGGCCCAGGGTGTCCCACAGGGCGGCGTGGATTCCGGGGGAGTCCTCGTCGAGTTCGCGCACCGCGGCGATGCCGCCCGCGTCCGCGCACACCGACCGCACGGTGTCGCGCAGATCATCGAGGTCGGTGTCGGAAGCCTCGCTCACGCCGCTCGCGGGGTCGGTCACGGTGGTCATGTCGCCGTCCTGTTCCGGTCGTGCCCGCTGCCGTTTCTGTTTCCGCTGCCGTCGCTCCGGTCGCGGCCGTCCCGCAGCGCGCTGTGGGCCGCCGCCATGCGGGCGACCGGCACGCGGTGCGCCGAGCAGGAGACGTAGTCCAGGCCCAGGTCGTCGCAGAACGCGATCGACTCGGGGTCCCCGCCGTGCTCGCCGCACACGCCGAGTCCGATGTCCGGCCGTACGCTCCTCGCCCGTTCCACGGCGAGGGCGATCAGCGCGCCGACCCCCTGCGGGTCGAGGCGCGCGAACGGGCTGGCGCTGAGGAACCCGCGCGCCTGGTACGAGGCGAGCACCTGGCGTTCCACGTCGTCCCGGGAGAAGCCGTAGGTGAGCTGGGTGAGGTCGTTGGTGCCGAAGGAGAAGAACTCGGCGTGCTCGGCGAGTTCGGCGGCCAGCAGGGCGGCCCGCGGAGTCTCGATCATGGTGCCCAGCCGGTACGGCACGTCCACGCCCGTACGAGCGGACACCGTCGCCGCGGCCTCGCGCACGAAGGAGGCCGCGGCCTGGAGTTCCTCCGGCAGGCTGACCAGCGGAATCATCACCTCAAGCCGGGGCCGGACGCCGGTCGCGGCGACCTCGGCCCACGCGGAGAAGAGCGCCTCGGCCTGCGCCGGATACAACCGCTCGTGCAGCAGCGCCAACCGCACGCCACGCAGGCCGAGCATGGGATTGGCCTCCCGCAGCGAAGCGGCGCGCTGCTCCTCGGCCGGCTCCCGGGCCTCGCCGGGAGCGGGCAGGAACTCGTGCAGCGGCGCGTCCAGCAGGCGCACGGTGACCGGGCGGTCGCCGACCGTGGTCAGCAGTGCCTTGAAGTCCTCGTGCTGTGCGTGTTCCAGGGCGAGCAGCGCCTCGTCGCGGGCCGCCGGATCGGCGGCGAGGATGACACCGCGGATCAGCGGCAGACGCTCGCCGAGGAACTGGTGCTCCGTACGGCACAGGCCCACACCCTCCGCGCCGAGGGCGAGGGCGGTGTCCACCTCCGCCGCCGTGTCGGCGTTGGCGCGTACACCGAGCCGACGAGCGCCGTCCGCCCACTGGAGCAGGGTGGACAGCTCCGGCGGCGGGCCGGCGACGGTGACCGGCAGCGTTCCGGCGTAGACCGCTCCGGTGCGGCCGTCGAGCGACACGGCGTCGCCCTCGTGCAGCACCCGGTCCCCGATCCGTACCGTGCCCGCGGCTCGGTCCACCCGCAGTCCCTCCGCGCCGCACACCGCGGGCCTGCCGGCGCCGCGCGCCACCACAGCCGCGTGCGAGGCGATGCCTCCGCTGGAGGTGAGCACCGCGGCGGCGGCCAGCATGCCGGGCACGTCGGCCGGTGTGGTCTCGTGCATCACCAGGACGGCGTCGGAGTCCTCGGCGGCCAGTTCCAGCGCGCGTTCACTGGACAGCGCGACGACGCCGGCCGCCGCCCCGGGGGAGGCGGGAAGCCCGCGGACGAGAAGCTCCTCGTCGCCGGTCAGCCTCAGCTGCGGGTGCAGCAGTTCCTGCACCTGGGCGGGAGCGATCCGCCGTACCGCCTCGTCCCGCTCAAGCGCCCCGTCCCGGGCCAGGTCCGCCGCCAGGCACACCGAGGCGCGCAGCGGGGGACGGTTCTGTACGGAGGCGGCGAGCAGGGAGATCTCGCCGTCGCGCACCTCGAAGTCGACGGACACCGGCGCGTGCAGATGGCGCTCCAGGGTGAGCAGCGAGTGGTCGAGGAGTGTCGTGCCCGCCGCCAGCCTGTCCAGCGGTTCGCCGGTGTGCGGGGGCGGCGCGCTCCGGCGCACTCCTCGGAAGAAGGCACCCTGCGCGCCGAAGCGGCCGGTCTCGGGGTGACGGCTGACCGCCGTGCCGTGGCCGGAGCGCTCCGCGGGGCCGATGCGCAGCGCCTGTACGTGCAGCGCGATACCGAGGTCGGCGGGGAGCTTCTGGGCGCGGCGGGACCTTCTGGCGCGCGGTGAGTCCCAGCGGGCGAGGACCGCCCGGGCGGCGAGGGCGAGCTGCTCGGCGGGGTCGTCGGGGTAAGGCCGCTCGGCGTGCCGTGCGACCAGGGACAACAGTGCCTCGACCCGGGCGCGGGGCTCAGGGGCGTCCAGGAGAGCGTCGTCCAGCACGGCGGCCGGTATGCCGAGGGCGTACTCCGCGATCATCCGGACCGTGGCCGCCCACACCTCGTGGAGCGCTTCCGCGCTGCCTATGACCGTGCACAGGTCCCCGGCACCGGCCGGGGTGACACCGAGACAGGCGAGGTCGGGGGGCAGACCGGCGACCTCGCCCGCAGCGCTCGCCGAGAGCCGCAGCAGCAGCGGCCGGGCCGGGTCGCCGACGCGGCGTCCCGACAGCTGCTCGACGAGTGCGACAGCCGCTCGTGCGGTGCCGGGCTCGCCCAGCGACCGCGCGGAACCCGCGGGTACGGTCAGCCCCGGCACCACCGGCAGCCCGAGGGCCACCAGCTGGTCCATCGCGACGCCGTGGGCGCCCAGGTCGTCGGCGTCCAGGCCCCGGGTCCGTCCCTGGCCGTACGGCACCAGGGCGAGGCCGGCGGCTTCCGGCGGGGCGATGGCGCCTGCCGACCGGTCGGTGATGCTCAACCCCGGCTCCTTCGCACCAGCGTCTCCTCAAGGGCTTCGTCGTCGGCCCGGCTGATCCCGAGGATCAGCAGCAGTTCCTGGTGCAGCCGCATCCATACGGTGTGGTACGAGTCGCACAGCGGGGAGGCCAGCCACTGGGCGCCTC
Organism: Streptomyces sp. NPDC060000; assembly: GCF_042737375.1. Classification (NCBI taxonomy): domain Bacteria; kingdom Bacillati; phylum Actinomycetota; class Actinomycetes; order Kitasatosporales; family Streptomycetaceae; genus Streptomyces; species Streptomyces sp. NPDC060000. The sequence goes on along the minus strand of NZ_JBHWUU010000124.1, from coordinate 4,236 downwards.
CGTCGTCGAACCGGTCGAGCGCCTCCTCCAGGCCACTGAGATACCGGCTGCTGCCCACGAGGAGCCGCTCCAGCCTGCGCAGTACCGGCTGGATGGCCTCGTGCACGTCCTCCAGCATCTCGCGCACCTCGGCGTCGTAGACACTGTCGTTGTGGTCGTTGACGCTGCCGTCGGGGCGGCACTGCCAGGCCGTACAGACCTCGCGCACCCTTCGGTTGACCGGCAGGAACGCCTCGTAGACCGCGTTGATCCGCCCCTGTAGCTCGGAGTCCGCGGTAATCCGCAGCGTCTTGGCCGCTGCGTTCTTGGCGTACTCGGTGGGCAGCACCATGGGGCCCTTCACCATGGCGAGCCCGGCGTCGACCAGGGGGCGGTACCGCGACTCCGGCACACCGCGCCACATGCCGCGCAGCACGAGGTCGACGACGGCTTCGGTGAGGGACTTGTCGAACGTGTCTGTCCGCTCCGCGGCAGCAGAATGCATCTCCACACCTTCTCCTGTGGGGCGCGGGCTCAGGCCGCGCGGCGACGGTGGCCGGGTCGCTGGGACCGCGGTGGGTGGTGCGTCGCAGCTGACTGCGACCGGTGTTGCCCGGAGGTTACGCTCAGGCCACCCTGTTAGTGAAGAGGTACTCAAGAAACACTTTGCCGCGCCTCCGGTGCCGACGGCGCCGAGGGCGCCCTGCCGCGCGACCTGGCGGCGAGGAAGGCGTCCATCGCGGCCTGGGCCTCCGCCCCGCCCGCCAGGGCGGCGATCGAGCGCGCCTCCTGGGCGAGCTGACTCTCCAGTGGTGCCTCGGCGCCCACCCGCAGCAGCTCCTTCGCGGCCCGCAGCGCGGCGCCGGAGCCGGCCGCGAGGTCGGCGGCGGTCCGGTACGCGGTGTCGTCCAGTTCGTCCTCGTCCACGAGTCGCGACACCAGTCCCCAGCGCTCGGCGTCCTCGCCGGTCAGCACCCGGTTGGTGAGGATCAGGTCCGCCGCCCGCCGGGGGCCCAGCAGGCGTTGCAGTACCCAGGACGCGCCGCAGTCGGGGGTGAGCCCGATCGCGGTGTACGCCAGCCGGAAGCGCGCGGAGCGGGCCGCCACCACGATGTCGCCCGCCAGGGCCAGTCCGATCCCGCCGCCCGCCGCGGCGCCGCGCACGGCGCTCACCACGGGCACCGGCAGCTCGTGCAGGGCCCGCACCGCCTCGTGCGCGGCGGAGGCGACCTCGTGCACATAGGAGGCGGTCTCCGCGCCTCGGCCGGCGAAGGCGCGCAGGTCACCGCCCACGCAGAAGGTGCCGCCCGTCGCCCGCAGCAGGACGGCGCGGCCCGGATCCGCGGTCACCTGGGCGGCGGCGTCGCGCAGGGCCTCGGCGGTCGGGAGATCCAGGGCGTTTCCCCGTCCGGGGTCGTCCAGCAGCAGCTCGACGACTCCGTCGGGGTGGCGGACGACCCGGACCGGTCGGGTGCTCATCGGAAGTCTTCTCCCATCGTGGGGAACAGCCGTCTCGCGTGGTCGGGGACGGCTCACCGGAAACGGCGCTCACATACTGAACCCGTCGTACAGTTTCAGCAATGGTCGGTCACCTTGTCCGTGGATCTCTGCTGGGCAGAGCGATGTTTCGATCAGGACCGCAAGAAAGATACTTAAGTCGTTATACAGTTTTGGCGACGCGGCGGGCACCGGCGCCCGTACGCCCGTCGGCGGGAGGAACCGTGCCGATCCAGTTCGATGTCGATCCGTCAGCAGCCCGGCTTGCCGAGGCCACCGCGGAGTTCGTCCGCGAGGTGGTGATCCCGGCCGAGCGCGAGTGTGGCGGGTCCGTCCACGACGCCCCGCAGGCGCTGCGGGAGGCCCTGCACGAGGGGGCTCGTGAGGCGGGGGTGTTCGCGCCGCACGTCCCCGAGCGGTGGGGTGGGCACGGGCTGGACCTGCGCGGGCAGGCGGTGGTGTTCGAGGCCGCCGGGTACTCCGTGCTCGGCCCGCTGGCGCTGAACTGCGCGGCTCCGGACGAGGGCAACATGCACCTGCTCGACAAGGTGGCCACCGAGGAGCAGAAGGCGCGCTATCTGCGCCCGCTGGCCGCCGGCGAGTACCGCTCGTGCTTCGCGATGACCGAACCCGCGCCGGGCGCCGGCGCCGACCCCCGCTCGTTGCGGACCACGGCGGTGCGGGTCCCGGGCGGCTGGCGCATCGACGGGCGCAAGTGGTTCATCACGGGGGCCGACGGCGCCGACGTCACCATCGTGATGGCCCGCACCGAGGGCAGCCCCGGGAGTTCCGGCGGTGCCACCATGTTCCTTGTCGACGCCGGCAACCCTGGCATGCGCGTCGTGAGGAACATCGACACGCTCGACGAGAGCCTCTTCGGCGGACACAGCGAAGTCGCGTTCGAGGAGTGCGTGGTGGGCGAGGAGCAGGTGCTCGGCCAGGTGCACCACGGCTTCGAGAACGCCCAGGTCCGCCTCGGTCCAGCCCGGCTGACGCACTGCATGCGCTGGCTGGGGGCCGCGACCCGCGCCCGGGACGTCGCACTGGAGCGTGCCGGAACCCGGGAGGCGTTCGGCTCGCTGCTGGGGGATCTCGGCATGGTGCAGCAGATGCTGGCCGACTCCGAGATCGACATCGAGGCGAGCCGCGCGCTGATCTGGCGTACCGCCTGGGAGTTGGACAACGACCAGGCCGGTGCCGCGCAGTTCTCCTCGGTGTCCAAGGTCTTCGTGGCGGAGGCGGTGGGCCGGGTCGTCGACCGGGCGGTGCAGATCTGCGGCGCCCTGGGCATTTCGGCCGAGGACGCCCCGCTGGCGCGTCTGGTCAGAGAGGTGCGGCCGTTCCGGATCTACGACGGCCCGTCCGAGACCCATCGGTTCGCCATCGCACGCCGGGCGGTGAAGCCGTACCGGCGGCCCAGGCCGACCAGGGTCGACGGCTCCTGACGGGGTGTGGGCCGCCAGGGTCGGAGCCCACTTACTTGTCGTTGACTACAGTCACAGGATGAGAGAAGCTTCTGAAAGCCGTACGGCCTGGGATCCCCGCTGGGCTCCTCGGGGTTGTACGGCTTTCCCGCCCTCGATTACTAGGACGCCCTACTAAATGCCGGAGTGCACCGTGACCGACGGCTTGCCCGCACCCCAACTTCACCTGGCGCGGCACCCCGTGCGCCTGGTCACCGCGTCCAGCCTCTTCGACGGCCACGACGCCTCGATCAACATCATGCGGCGCATCCTCCAGGCGCAGGGCGCGGAGGTCGTCCACCTCGGACACAACCGCTCGGTGGGCGAGATCGTGGACGCCGCCGTGGAGGAGGACGTCCAGGGGGTGGCCGTCAGCTCCTGCCAGGGCGGCCACGTCGAGTACTTCGAGTACCTCGCCGAGCTGCTCCGCGAACGCGGCGCCGGCCACGTGAAGGTCTTCGGCGGCGGCGGAGGGGTGATCGTCCCGGAGGAGATACAGCGCCTCGCCGCGGCCGGAGTGCGGATCTTCTCCCCCGAGGACGGGCAGCGTCTCGGCCTCGCCGGAATGGTCAACACCATCGTCAGGGACTGCGACACCGCTCCCTGGCAGGACCGCCCCGCGCGGCTCGCCGCCGTGCTGGCCGGCGAACGCCCCGCACTCGCCAGGCTGCTCAGCGCCCTGCAGGAAGGCTGACCCGCGCCGCATCGGCGGTCATGGGCCGCACCTGGTGCACACGGTCAGCGACAGAGTCGTCGTCGCGCTTCGCGAAACGGGAAAACGGATCACCGCCCATCTGTCCCTGCCGCCGAACCAGACCATCACCAGTCTCGGCAGAATCGCTCTCCCGGCCACCTTCCCGGGCTGAACACCACCCGTTACCGGTTCGAGCTGAGCGAAGACAGCCGCTGTTCTCGGCGGTCGACAAGCGCACCACAACCCGGAAGGGCGATTACGGCCAGAAGGCTTGGCGAGCTGCGTGGCCTGTCCCGCCATGAGGCCCGCCCCGGGGAGCGGCCCGGTCCGCGTGAAGCCGCCCGGAGCCGGGTTGCGACAAGGCTTGTTTTTGTGATTGTGGACAGTGAGCCTTTTCCATCTTCAGTCTGAGCTGGCCAGATGAAGGGTGAGGACGGCCTGGACGAGGCTCGTGATTCGGGTCGTCGAGCAGCGGAGCTTGCGCAGGAGCCGCCAGGACTTGAGGGTGGCGATGGCTTGTTCGACCAGTGCCCGCACCTTCGCATGGGACCGGTTGACGGCCTGCTGACCGGCGGACAGCTTCTCCCATCGGCCGCGGTAAGG
>NZ_JBHWUU010000123.1:1162-20588 GCF_042737375.1 Streptomyces sp. NPDC060000 | reverse complement strand
GGTCCGTACGGACCCGGGGGCACCCTTTTCGGTACGGCCACCGCCCACTCACACGGCCGCGAACGCCGCCGTCAGCAACGCCACCCCCGACCCCGCCAGCACCCAGCCCGCCCGCGCCCGCCCCAGACCACCCGCGACCACCACCGACGCCAGCAGCAGCGCGCCGCCGAACGGTACCCACGCGTACAGAATCCCGGCCGGACCCGACCGCACCACCTCGTCACTGCCCGGTTTGATCACCACGGTGTAGATCCCGCCCTTGCGGACCGCCACCGACTTCTCGATCACCACGCGCGCGCGTGCCGTCGACCCCGCCGACAACGGCGTGTACGGCCCCGCACAGGCGTCCTCACCGCACCGCGTCACCTCGACCGTGCCCTGCTCCCGGCCCTTCGTCAGCATCACGTGCTGCGCGGACCCCCAGGAACCCCACACCCCCGCGAACAGGATCAGCGCGGCGACCACACTCATGGCCACGACCCGCCCGAACCGCAACGCGACCGCCGGGACGGACCCTCTGGCCGAGCCCGAGCCCGAGCCCGAGCCCGAGCCCGAGCCCGAGCCAGAGGCCTTGGCCGATCCCCCGGCCGAGCCGGAGCCCTTGGCCGATTTCCTGGCCGAGGCCCTGTGGGAGTGCGCCCGGCGGCGGTGGGACGAGGCTGCTGTGGCAGGCATGGCGGGGATCATTGGCCATGCCTGATCGGCCCGTCAACCTCGCTGGGCGACAAGTCAGGAGTTGTACGTGCTTTGCGCCCGCTCCAGCCCCTCCAGCACCAGGGCCTCCACCGCGTCCGCCGCACGGTCGACGAAGTAGTCCAGCTCCTTGCGCTCGGCCGAGGAGAAGTCCTTCAGCACGAAGTCCGCCACCTGCATCCGCCCCGGCGGCCGCCCGATCCCGAACCGCACCCGGTGGTACTCCGCGCCCATCACCTTCGTCATCGACTTCAGACCGTTGTGCCCGTTGTCCCCGCCGCCGAGCTTCAGCCGCAGCACGCCGTAGTCGATGTCCAGCTCGTCGTGGACCGCGACGATGTTCGCCACCGGCACCTTGTAGAAGTCCCGCAACGCGTTCACCGGGCCGCCCGACACGTTCATGAACGACATCGGTTTCACCAGCACCACCCGCCGGCTCCCCGTCCCCGGCGGGCCCAGCCGCCCCTCCACGACCTGAGCCTGCGCCTTCCCCGCCCGCTTGAACCGGCCCCCGATCCGCGCCGCCAGCAGATCCGCCACCATGAAGCCGACGTTGTGCCGGTTCATGGCGTACTCCGGACCGGGATTGCCGAGGCACGCGATCAGCCAGGGGGCACTGGCATCGGTCGTCACGTCCATGTCTCCTTGACTACAGGCGGGGGCTGCACACGCAGGGGTGCACGCGGGGGACTGCACGCGGGCACTACACGCAGGCCGCCGCTCCCCGGGGGAAGCGGCGGCCGACGGGCTGGGAATCTCGGAGGATCAGGCCTCGGTGGACTCGGCCTCGGCGTCCGCCGGGGCCTCCTCCGCCTGGGCGGCCAGGACCTGGAGGACGACCGCGTCCTCGTCGGTCGCCAGCGTGGTGCCCTTGGGCAGCGGGATGTCCTTCGCGAGGATGGCGGCACCGGCCGCCAGGCCCGCGATGGAGACGGTGACCGACTCGGGGATGTGCGTGGCCTCGGCCTCGACGTTCAGCGTGCTCAGCACGTGCTCGAGCAGGTAGGCGCCCGGGGCCAGCTCGCCCTCGGTGTGGACGTAGACCTCGACGTTGACCTTCTCGCCGCTGCGGACCAGCAGCAGGTCGACGTGGTCCAGGAAGCCCTTGATCGCGTCGCGCTGCACGGCCTTCGGGATGGCCAGGTGGGTCTTGCCGTCGATGTCCAGGCTGAGCAGGACGTTCGGGGTGCGCAGGGCGAGCTGGAGCTCGTGGCCCGGCAGCGTGATGTGCACGGGGTCGGCACCGTGGCCGTAGACCACGGCGGGAACCTTGGCGGCACGACGGATACGGCGGGCGGCGCCCTTGCCGAACTCGGTACGGGTCTCGGCTGCGAGCTTGACCTCGGCCATGTTCACTCCTCGTAGAACTGGGGAAAGGTGGTCACCCGGCCAAACCATCGGCCTGCTACGAAGAGCGCGTCGATAACGGACCGCCGTACACACGCGGAACACACGTGTACGGCCTCCCTCGCCGAGCAACTGGGACAGTTTACGCAGCGGGAAGGCCGTACACGAAATCGATCTCGACGGGACTGGACGAGGACTAGACGAGAACCGTCACTGCTCGTCGAAGAGGCTGGTCACCGAGCCGTCCTCGAACACCTCGCGCACCGCGTTCGCGATGGTCGGCGCGATCGACAGCACCGTGATCTTGTCCACCTCCAGCTCACCCGGCGTCGGCAGGGTGTTGGTGAAGATGAACTCGCTCACCTTGGAGTTCTTCAGGCGGTCGGCAGCCGGACCCGACAGAACACCGTGCGTGGCCGTCACGATGACGTCCTCCGCGCCGTGTGCGAACAGCGCGTCGGCCGCCGCGCAGATCGTGCCACCGGTGTCGATCATGTCGTCGACCAGCACACAGACGCGGCCCTTGACCTCACCCACGACCTCGTGGACCGTCACCTGGTTCGCGACGTCCTTGTCGCGCCGCTTGTGCACGATCGCCAGCGGCGCGCCCAGCCGGTCGCACCAGCGGTCCGCCACCCGCACCCGGCCCGCGTCCGGCGACACCACGGTCAGCTTCGCGCGCTCCACCTTGCTGCCCACGTAGTCGGCGAGCAGCGGCAGCGCGAAGAGGTGGTCCACCGGGCCGTCGAAGAAGCCCTGGATCTGGTCCGTGTGGAGATCCACGGTCAGTATCCGGTGCGCACCCGCCGTCTTCATCAAGTCCGCGATCAGGCGGGCCGAGATCGGCTCCCGCCCACGGTGCTTCTTGTCCTGACGGGCATAGCCGTAGAACGGCACGATCACCGTGATCGAACGGGCCGACGCGCGCTTCAGCGCGTCGATCATGATCAGCTGCTCCATGATCCATTTGTTGATCGGAGCCGTGTGGCTCTGGATCAGGAAGCAGTCCGCGCCGCGCGCCGACTCCTGGTAGCGCACGTAGATCTCACCATTGGCGAAATCGAAGGCCTTCGTCGGGACGACCCCGACACCCAGCTGGTGGGCGACCTCCTCGGCAAGCTCGGGGTGGGCGCGGCCGGAGAAGAACATCATCTTCTTCTCGCCGGTCGTCTTGAACCCGGTCACAGCACAGTCTCCTCAGAGGTGTCTCAGCTGGATGTCGAGAAACCTCGCCGCTGGGCGCGACGGGGCCGTCTCAGCTGGTGGGGTGCGGGTGAGCACCTATCACGGTACGCCGTGTTCGACGTGCCTGTTTCCGGTCAGCTTTCGCTTTCGGCCTGGCGGGAGGCCGTCTCGGCCGCCTTCGCCGCGGCACTGCCCGGACGCTTACGGGCCACCCAGCCCTCGATATTCCGCTGCTGACCTCGGGCCACGGCCAGCGAACCGGGCGGCACATCCTTCGTGATCACGGACCCGGCGGCGGTGTACGCGCCGTCCCCGACCGTGACGGGAGCCACAAACATGTTGTCCGAACCCGTCTTGCAGTGCGAGCCGACGGTGGTGTGGTGCTTGCTCTCCCCGTCGTAGTTCACGAAGACGCTCGCCGCACCGATGTTGCTGTAGTCACCGATCGTCGCGTCCCCGACGTAGGACAGGTGAGGAACCTTGGTCCCCTCGCCGATGGAGGCGTTCTTGGTCTCCACGTATGTGCCGATCTTGCCCTTCGCCCCCAGCCGCGTGCCGGGACGGAGATAGGCGTACGGCCCCACGGACGCGTCCGCGCCGATGTGGGCGCCGTCGGAGACCGTGTTGATCACCCGGGCCCCGGCGCCGACCTGTGTGTCCTTCAGCCGGCTGTTGGGGCCGACCTCGGCGCCCTCGCCGAGGCGGGTGGCGCCGAGCAGCTGCGTACCCGGGTGCACGACCGCGTCCTGCTCGAACGTGACGGTGACGTCGACCCAGGTCGTCGCCGGATCGATCACGGTCACGCCCGACAGCATCGCGGCGGTCAGCAGCCGGTCGTTGAGGATCCGGCGGGCCTCGCTCAGCTGCACCCGGTTGTTGATCCCGGCGATCTCACGGTGATCGGCGGCGACGGACGCGCCGACCCGGTGACCGGCCTCCCGCAGGATCCCGAGGACGTCGGTCAGGTACTCCTCGCCCTGGCTGTTGTCCGTACGGACCTTCTTCAGCGCGTCGGCCAGCAGCTGACCGTCGAAGGCGAACACCCCGGAGTTGATCTCCCGGATCGCGAGAACCGCCTCGGACGCGTCCTTGTGCTCGACGATCGCGGTGACGGCGCCCGAGGCGTCGTCGCGCACGATCCGCCCGTAGCCGGTCGCGTCCGGCACCTCGGCCGTCAGCACGGTGACGGCGTTCCCGTCCGTGTGGTGCGTGGCGGCGAGCTCCGCGAGGGTCGCGCCGGTCAGCAGCGGGGTGTCACCGCAGACGACGACGACCGTCCCGTCGACGCCACCGCCGAGCTGCTCAAGACCCATCCGGACGGCGTGCCCGGTGCCGTTCTGCTCCTCCTGCACGGCGGTACGCACGTGCGGGTCGACCTCGTTCAGATGCGCGGTGACCTTCTCGCGCGCGTGCCCTACGACGACGACCAGGTTCTCGGGGTCCAACTCACGGGCCGCGGCCAGCACATGGCCCACGAGGGAGCGGCCGCTGATCTCGTGCAGGACCTTCGGTATGGCCGACTTCATACGGGTGCCCTCACCCGCTGCGAGAACGACGACGGCTGCCGGGCGATTGGCGCTCACGGAAGTTGCCCTTCGGCTGTGGAGTGGGGTGGGACATCCGAAGGATACCGGGGCGTTTCTCGGAGGACATGAGAGCGGGCCCTGACAGTGCTGTCAGGGCCCGGATCGTGTAAGGCTCCCCCGCCAGGACTCGAACCCGGACATATGGCACCAAAAGCCACAGTGCTGCCAATTACACCACAGGGGAATAACCCGACTTAACCGGACATTTGCCCTGGCTGTCGAGTGGCGCCTTCTACTATGCCGTACCACCAGCCCTCGACGCGACGGTGTGGGTCGGCGGTCCGTCCGGCACTCCGCGCGGTGCTCCGCAGGACCCTCCGCGCAGCCCTTTTCCCGGCGGCCCGGGGGTGGCGGGACCGCGGGCGGAATGCGCGGTTCCGGCATCGAACGGACGTGGTTCGGCAGTTCGAGGGATACCGGTGGGTTTCGATGCTGTTCGGTTTCGGAGTGGGGTGCGGCACGGTCGGGGAAAGTCGCCGGAAAAGCCGGGGGTTGCGCCCGTAGGCTGGAGCCATGACCACGACGGGGGAAGAGGACACGGCGGCCCGGGGAGGGCCGCTGTGGTGGGCCAGACGGCGGAGTGCGGCGTTCGACTGGAGCCTCGGGCTCGTGTCCGCCGTGGAGTGCGCGGTGGAGGGGGTTCCGTTCGCGCGGGACGCCGGCATCCCGTCGGCGGCGGGGGTGGTGTTCGGACTGCTCGCCGGTTCGGTGCTCGTGGTGCGGCGCAAGTGGCCCATCGCCGTGGTGCTGGTGTCGATCGCGATCACACCGGCCCAGATGGGCTATCTGATGGGCATCGTGGGGCTGTACACGCTCGCCGCGTCGGAGCTGCCCCGGCGGATCATCGCCTCGCTCGCGGGGATGCAGTTGGTCGGGACGTTGATCGTGACGTTCGTCCGGGTGCGGCAGAGCATGGACCAGGGCCGTCTGACCATCGGGGACTGGTTCATTCCGTTCGCCGCCATCACGACCTCGCTGGGGCTCACCGCGCCGCCGCTGCTGCTCGGGATGTACGTCGGTGCCCGGCGGCGGCTCATGGAGAGCCTGCGGGAGCGGGCGGACAGTCTCGAGCGGGAGTTGCAGTTGCTCGCGGAGCGGGCGGAGGAGCGGGCGGAGTGGGCGCGTGGCGAGGAGCGGACCCGGATCGCGCGCGAGATGCATGACGTGGTCGCGCACCGGGTGAGCCTGATGGTCGTCCATGCGGCGGCGTTGCAGGCCATCGCGCGCAAGGATCCCGAGAAGGCCGCGCGCAACGCGGCGCTGGTGGGGGACATGGGACGGCAGGCGTTGACCGAGTTGCGGGAGATGCTCGGGGTGCTGCGCAGTGGCGGTGCGGGGGCGCGGGCGGCGTCGGTGCCCTTGATGGCGGTGGGGGTGGCTGCCGCAGTGGTGGTGGAGGAGGGGGAGGGGCCGTGTCTGTCGGAACTCGACGAGCTGGTGGGCCAGTCGGCGGCCGCGGGGATGGTCGTGGAGCTGCTGGTGGAGGGGGAGGCGCGGCCGTACGCGCCGGAGGTGGAGCAGACGGCGTACCGGGTGGTGCAGGAGGCGCTGACGAACGTGCACAAGCACGCGGGGGGCGCGAAGACGCATGTGCGGCTGGCGCATCGGGTGGGGGAGATCGCGATGCAGGTGGAGAACGGGGCGCCGCCCGAGGTGGGTTCGGTGTCGGCGGGCCTGCCGTCCGGGGGCAACGGCCTGGTGGGGATGAGGGAGCGGGTGGTGGCGCTGGGCGGGGTGTTCGTGTCCGGGCCGACGGAGGCGGGGGGTTTCCGGGTGTCGGCGGTGCTTCCGGCGTCGTAGGGCTTGGGTGGGGCTGTGGGTGTCGGGTGGTCCCCGGGTCCTGGATGCGGGCGGCTGGTCAGCCGGCGGTGAGGCGGACGGGTTCGATGCCGGCGGTGAGGGCGCCGAGGGCTTGGTCGATGTCGGGGCCGAGGTACCAGTCGCCGGTGTGGTCGAGGGCGTAGACGCGGCCTTCTGCGTCGATGGCGAGGAGGCCCTGGGTGTCGGTCTCGGCGCCCAGGGGGGCGACGTCGGTGTCGAGGGCCCGGCCGAGGTCGACGAGCGTGCGGGCGAGGTGGAGGCCGTGCAGGGGGTCGAGGTGGAGGGTGGTGGGGGCGACCTGGCGACCGGGGCCGATGGGCGTGATCGTGAGGCCGCCGAACTCGGCCCAGGCTTCGACCGCGGCGGGGAACACGGCGTGACGGTGGCCGGCGGGTGAGCTGTGGTCGCGGAGGGTGTCGGCCCAGATCTCGGCCTGTTTGATGTCCCAGCGTCCGGGTTGCCAGCCGGCGGCGCGCAGGGCGGCGTCGACGGGGACGGGGAAACGGGTGGTGGAGGTGCGGTCGGGGTGCATCGGCCCTTCGTTCGTCGAGCTGGTGGTGCGGGGCCCGGTGGGGCCGTCGTGCTGTCCTGTGCGGGGTGGGCCGGGGGTCAGTTGCCCGCGGCCGACGGGTCGACGATGCGCACGCCGAAGTGGTCACTGAGCGCGGTGCAGGCGCGGCAGGGGGTGGCGAAGCTGCCGTGCAGGGGGTCGCCGTCCTCGCGGATGCGGCGGGTGGTGAGTTTGGCCTGTCTGAGGCTTTTGCGGGCCTCGCCGTTGGTCATGGGGCGGCGGGCGGCGCGTCTGCTGCGGGCGGCGTCGGCGGCGGTGATATGGCGGGAGATGAGGAGAGCTTCGGCGCAGCGGCCGGTGAAGCGGTCGCGCTGGGCGCTGGTGAGGGTGTCGAGGAAGTCCTGGACGAGGTGGTGCAGGGGCGGTGGCTGGTCGCCGCGCGCGGCGGTGCTGGTGAGGGTGGCGCCACGGACGGAGAGCGCGGCGGCGACGGTGGGCAGTATCCCGTCGCGTCGGTGGCGCAGGACGGGGGCGTGGGGGGTCCCGTTGGCGGACCAGCCGATGCGGGGGTCGCCGGACGGACCGGAGTACGCACCGGAGTACGGGCCGGCCTGCGGGTCGCCGGTCCGGCCGGTGTCGTGAGCCGCCGTATTGCCGGTGTGCAGGTTGTCCGACCTGCCGGTGTGCGGCCCCGTCTGTGTCGCGTTCATGATCGTTTTCCCCTCCCGTGCATCCCCCGGACGTCACAGAGTGCCAAATGGCGTGGCCGGTGGGGAAGCTGGGGCGGTGCGACACGCCCGGGTTCGGGACGGCCGTCACGGCGGGGTGACGGCTGGTCACGGAAGCGGAGGGCCGGTGACCCCCGTCGTCGTACCGCATAGGCTGTCGGCACCGTCGGCGCGCGGTTGACGCGCGTTGGAGATTGTTGGAGACAGTCGATACGGGCCTGGTGGGTGGATCCGGAAGCGGAACCGGTCGCTGCGGGCCGTACAGAGTGCCGCAGGGGGCAACCGCCATGACGACAGGTCGGCTCGGGCAGCAGGCCGCGCCGCCGAACGCGGCCTATGCCGGGCAGGTCGTGCATTTCCCGGATCCGGTCCGGGCGGCACGGCATCCGAGGGGCGTTCGGATGGACGAGCGGGGCTACCCGGACTTCTCGCCGTATGCGCGGGCCGCCGCGGAGATCGCGGATCCGCCGGAGGGCTTCGGTGTGGACGAGCTGCGGCTGACGGACTACGTGTCGGCGAACGCGGTCCTGGCGGCTTCGGGACACGAGTTGTGGGACACGGTGCCGAGCGTGGCGACGCCGCACGGCTGGACGTGGCACCACGCGGTGGGCTCGCGGCGGCTGGAACTGGTTCCGGTCGAGGTGAAGGCGTTGCTGCGGCATCACGGTGGGGTGTCGTCGGCGGTGGTGGACCAGTCGAAGCGGGGGACGCGGCCGTTGCAGGAGACGCGACCCGCGCATTTCGGGCTGCCGAAGTCGGGTGTGGCGGTGACGGAGCAGCAGGTCCAGGGGGTCGAGGAGGATCTGGGATACCGGCTGCCGGGGGCGTACCGGTCGTTCGTGAAGGCGGCGGGTGGCTGCGCGCCGGTGGGCGCTGCGCTGGACGCGGAACTGGGACTGCTGGTCGACCAGCCCTTCTTCACCGTGCGGGACGAGGCCGCGGTCAATGACCTGGTGTACGTGAACAAGTGCCTGCGTGACCACCTGACGAAGGACTATCTGGGCGTCGGGTTCGTCCAGGGCGGGTTGCTGGCCGTGAAGGTCAGGGGCGAGCGGGCCGGTTCGGTGTGGTTCTGCGCGTACGACGATGTGCGGGACGTCGATCCGGGATGGTCGTCTGCGGAGCGCATGGAGCGGTTGCTGCTGCCGTGCGGTGAGGACTTCGACGTCTTCCTGTCGCGGCTGGCTGGCAATCCGCCGGAGTTGGAGACGGTGGCGAATCTGATGGTGGACGGCGGGTTCGCGCGTGCGGTGCCGGTGGCCGCGGTGTCTTCGGCGCCTTCTGCGTCTTCGGTGGGGGAGTGAGCTGGACGATGGTGACGTTCGCGCAGGCGCAGGAGCGCGCCGAAGAGTGGATCAACGGGGATGTGCCGGCGTACCAGCATCGTGAGGTGCGGGTACGGGAGTTCGGGCTCGGCTTCGTGGTGTGGGCCGAGGACCGAGCGGAGGGGCCGCGTTCGGACGGTGGCGCGCAGCGGTTGGTGATCGCCCGGGACAGCGGGGAGGCCACGTTGTGGCCGGCGGTGCCGGTGGGCGAGGTGATCCGCCGGTACGAGGAGGAGTACGGCCGTCCGGACACCCCTGCCGACGCGGTGCCGGCGCCTGCGGCGCGGGTGGATCTGAACCAGACGTCTTTCCTGTTGTCGCCGCCGGAGTGGTTGCAAGAGGCGGCGGACAAGCTGGGCATCGCGGACCGGCGGGAGGCCGATCCGGGGAACGGCGCGGTTTCCTCGGGGAACGGTGGAACTTCTTCGGGTTCCGGATCGGGTTCCGGATCGGGCTCCGGTTCTGGGCTGGGGGCGGGGCCGCGTCCTGGATCGGGTTCGGTGCCGGGTTCGGTGCCGGGTTCGGCGGCGGCTTCGACGCCGGGTTCGGTATCCGGTTCGGCGTCGGGTCCGGGTGGCTCCGCCGGTGGTGTGCCCGGGGGCGGGGATCCCTCGCTTCCCCGGACCCAGGGCGGCGGGGTGCCGGGGAGCGGGCTGCCCGAGACGCAGGCCGGTGTGCCCTCGGGCTCGGGTGCCGGGCAGGCGCCGGGCGCCGGTGGACCGGCGGCTCCTACGGCTCCCGTCGGGGCGACACCGTGGGCGGGGACGGACACCAACGCCGACGCCGGTGACGATCGTTCCGTGTCGCTGCCCGCCACCGTGTTCGCGCCGCCGTTGAGCGGCTCCGACGACGAGGCGGTGCCGCCGGTGTCCGCGCCGGACGCCAAGACGGCGCTGATGTCGGGCGGCAGCCGGCTTCCGCCGACGGCGGTCTCGCCCGCGCTCGGCGGTCAGGGACCGGGTGGTGCGGGAGCCGGGAACACTCCGGCTCCGACGGCTCCTCCGGCGGCTGGGACCCCTGCGGTTCCCGGCGTTTCCGGGACTCCTGGGACTCATCTGACTTCTGGTGCTTCTGGTGCTTCCGGGACTCCTGGGGCTCCTTCGCCCTCCGGTCCGGCCGGTTCGTCGTACGGCAATCCGCAGGCGCCGGGTGCGCCCGGTGGCCCGGGAACACCGCCCCCGGCCGGTGGGTCCTCCTACGGTTACCCGCAGGGCGCGGGTGCTCCGCCGCCCCCGGCCGGACCGGGCGCTCCGGCGCGGCCGCTGGCGCCCAACGCCGGTGACATCGCCGACGCCGCGACCAGCAAGGCGGCGCCGCCTCCGCGTCGCAACCGGGGTGGAGGGGCACAGCCGCCGCCTCCGCCGGGTGCGCCGGGAACCCCGGGTGCGCGGCCGGGGAACACTCCGCCGCCGCCTTCCGGGCCGGGTGCGCCGGGTACTCCGGCGGGCGGTTACGTGCCCACGCAGCTTGTGTCGGCCCTGGGTCCCGACGGGATCGGGGGTCCGGCTGGTCCGGCTGGTCCGGTTCGTCCGGCAGGGCCTGGTGCGGGGGGCGCGCCGCACCCTCCCGGCGCTCCGGGTGCGCCCGGTGCGCCCGCTGGACCGAATCCGCCCGGGAGTACGCCTCCCGGTGGCGTTCACCATGCCGCGACGATGCTTGCCGACCCCGGTCGGATGGGGCCGGGTGCGCCGCAGCCGCCGGGTGCGCCTCGTGGTCCAGGTGCTCCGGGCATGCCTGGCGCTCCCGGCGCGCAGGCCGCTCCGGGTGCCCCCGGGGCACCCCAGGCGCCCGGTGCACCTGGCTTTCCCAACGCCCCGGGCGCGTCTGGTGCACCCGGCGTGCAGGGCCCCGGTGGGGGCGGCCACGCCGCTGTTCACCATGCGCAGACCATGTTGGCCGGGCCCCCGGCGGGTGGCCCCGGCGCGCCTTTGCCGCCGCAGGGTCCAGGCACTCCGGGCCCCGGTTTCCCGGGCGCTCCCGGTGTACCCGGCGCTCCCGGTTTCCCGGGCGCTCCCGGTGTACCCGGCGCTCCCGGTTTCCCGGCTGCCCCGGGGATGGCTCCGGGCGCTCCCGGTATGGGTCCAGGTGCCCCCCAGCCTCCGATGCCGCCGCCGGGCGGACCGGTGCCGGGGCAGCCTCCCGCGTACGGGTATCCGCAGCAGCAGGGGCTGCCGACGGTCGGCCCGGGCTACCAGGCCGTGCTGCGCTACCGCGCGCAGGACGGCTCGGAGCAGCAGCTGATCCGGCGTTCGGCGCCGGGGACGCCGCACCCGGAGTGGCAGATCTTCCATGAGCTGCGGGCGATGAACGTGCCGCCGGACCAGGTGCTGGAGCTGCACACGGAGCTGGAGTCGTGTGAGCTGCCGGGCGCGTACTGCGCGCGGATGATCCGGGAGCAGTGGCCGCAGGCGCGGATCACGAGCATCGCGCCGTACGGTACGGACCACGCGAGCCGGCAGCAGGGCATGCAGCAACTGCTGGCCCATCAGGGCGAGTTGCACCAGGTGGCGGACGGGCCGGCGCGTCCGGCTCCCGTCCGTGCGCCGTTGCCGCCGGTACAGGCGGCGCCGCCGGTTCCGCCGGAGGCGATCGGGCAGGAACTGGCCGCGCTGTTCGGGCCGGCGGTGTTCCGCTTCGAGCAGGCCGCGGTGTCCCGCCAGGGGGTGCCGCCGGTCGTGGCGCACACGCTGGTGGTCGCGGGCCTGCCGGCGGATCTGGGACCGTTCTTCTGGGCGCAGGCCCAGCCGGGCAGGCCGGTGCCGACGCTGGCGGAGCTGGCGGCCGAACGGGGCGTGCAGCCGGCGTCGGACGCGGGCTCGTACCTCGTCATGGGTACGGACTTCGGCAAGGCGATCTGCGTGCAGTACGGCACCGCGAACATCGTCGCCGTGCCCGTGGAGGCGGGGCCGGGCGGTGCGCCCGTACCGCCGCAGTTCGTGAACACCGGGCTGCCGGAATTCGCGCGCTGCCTGGCGTTGCTCGGACGGATGTGGCGGCTGCGGTTCGGTCTCAACGAGGAGCAGGCGGGTCGCTGGACCGTCGACTTCCAGGCCCAGTTGGCCTCGCTCGATCCGGCGGCGCTCGGTTCGCCCGAGAGCTGGTGGTCGGTGCTCCTGGAGCAGATGTGGGACGGCCTGCTGTGACGGGCGGTCGCTGCGCCGCGTAGGAGCGGGAGCGGGTGCACGCGCAGGAGCAGGAGCGGAAGCGGGTGCAGGAGCAGGAGTAGGAGCTGGAACGGAAAGGGGCCGGGCCCGGTCGGATGATCGAGCCCGGCCCCTTTCCTGTTCGAACTCGGTCTCTTTGTGTTCCCACCGGGCACCTTTGTGTTCGAGGTCGGCCGTGACCTGTGGGCGGAGTGTCGCGTTATGAACACTTGCGCCAGATCCATCAAGATATGCGCGAAATCATCATGCCGTGTCCGTCGGGTGGCGAGAGGTTCCAGGATGAGCAGCGCATCGGTGTCACCACCGGGGTACGTGACCGTTCGCGGCCGCGGATACCGGCCGGAACAGGTCGAGGCGTACACCGCCGCGCTCTGCTCCGACCGGGATGCCGCGTGGGAGCGGGCCGCCCGGCTCACGGTGCTCGCCCGGGAGATGGAGGAGGAGGCCGAGCAGCTGCGCGAAGTGGTGACAAGGCTCGCGCCGCAGACGTACGACTCCCTCGGGGAGCGCGCACGGCGCATTCTCCAGCTCGCTCTGGAAGAGGCGGCGGACGTCCGCGACAGGGCGCGGCGCGAAGCGCTTGAGTACGTCGCGCAGGCCGAGACGCGCGCCCTCGAGGTACGCCGTGCGGCACAGGAGGAGGCCGACGAACTGCGCGCGGAGGCCGAGGAACGTGCCCGCCAGTGGTTGCTGGCGGCGCGCGCCGAGGCCGACGAACTGCGCATCGGCACCCGGCGCGACGTCAAGGAGTACCGCGGCGAGGCGCTGGCCGCCCTGCGCGAGGTACGGCAGCGCACCGCCGGCATGCTCGCCGAGCAGGAGAAGGAGCACGTCGAGCGGTGGGCCGCGACGGAGCGCGAGGCGGCCGAGCGAGCCGCGGCCGTCGACGCGCGGTACGCCCGGTCGGTGACCCGCGCCGAGGCGGCGCTGTCCGAGGCCGAGCAGGCGTTCGTGGAGGCCGAGGAGTCGGCCCGGCTGCGTCAGGAGGAGGCACACGCGCGTGCAGCCGAACTGCTCACCGAGGCGCACGTCCGGGAGGAACGCACCGTGCGCGAGACGGAGCGGGTGCTCCGGGAGCACGGCGAACGCCGGGACGACGTGCAGGCGCACATGGACCACGTACGCAACAGCCTGAGCGCACTCACCGGCCGCACGGTCGACTGAGCCCGGCGGAGCGCACTCACCGGCCGCACGGTCGGCTGGGCCCGGCGGAGCGCACTCACCGGCCGCACGGTCGGCTGGGCCCGGCGGAGCGCACTCACCGGCCGCACGGTCGGCTGGGCCCGGCGGAGCGTGATCACCGGCCGCACGGTCGGCTGGGCTCCTGTCGGCTGGGCTCCTGTCCGCGCTCGTCGGCCGGACGGTGCTCAGGACGATGGGCTGATGAGCTCGTCGGTGACCCATCGGGCGACGTCGGCCGGGTAGGGAGCCGGCAGTCCGAGGACGATGTGCCGGAAGCCGGCGTCGAGCGCGCCGCCGATCGCGTCCCGGGTGACGCCGGGCCGGTCGTAGGAGACGGCCAGGTGCATCGAGCGGGTGATCGAGACGGGGTCACGGCCGATCTCGGCGCAGTATCGGTCCAGCAACGCACTGCGGCTGACGGCGTCGTCGAGATCGCCGCCCGGGATGTTCCACAGGTCGGCGTGCTCGGCGACCACGCGCAGGGTCGCGGACGAGCGTCCGCCGATGAGGATCGGCGGGTGGGGGCGCTGCACGGGTTTCGGGTTGCCGAACGCTCCGGTGAGGCGGTGGTGGGTGCCGTCGAAGTCGAACGGCTTCTCCTCGGTCCATAGCCGCCGGATGACCGTGCAGGCTTCGGCGAGGCTCCGCACGGCGTGCGCGGAGTCGTGGAAGGGCAGGCCGTGCGCTGCGTATTCGCGCCGGGCCAGCGGATGGTCGGGGCGGGAGCCGACGCCGATTCCGAAGTCGAGCCGTCCGCCGGAGACGATGTCGACGGTCGTGGCGATCTTGGCCAGCAGCGCGGGTGGCCGGAACCGGTTGCTGGTCACCATGACGCCGAGCCGCAGCCGTCGGGTCTGGGCGGCGAGCGCCGAGAGCAGCGTCCAGCCCTCGTACGCCGGGCCGTCCGGGTCGCCGCCGATCGGCATGAGGTGATCGAACAGCCAGGCGTGCTCGATCTCCGGGATCGAGTCCGCCTCGCGCCAGACCCGTAAGACGTCGTGGTAGTCGACCTGCATGGGAGCGGTCATGATCCCGAAACTGGGCCGGGGTGTGGATGACATGAAGTCGTCGCTTCCTTCGTGAGTCCGGTGAGTCGGGTGAGTCGGGTGAGTCCGGTGACCCCGGTGACCCCGGTGACCCCGGTGACCCCGGTGGGCCGGCGAGTCCGGCGAGTTGGGTGAATGCGCCGGTGGCTGCCCCGGGTGGTCAGCGGCGGCGCAGCGACGCGTCCAGCAGCGCGGGTGGGGTGTCGAACTTCTCGTGCGGGGCGAGGTCGGTGCCCGGGGCCACGACGGCGTCGATCGCGTCCAGCACGTCGGCGGAGAGCACGGTGTCGGCGGCGGCGAGCTGCGCGCGCAGGTGGTCCGGTGTGCGGGGGCCGATGAGCGCACTGGTCACGGCGGGGTGCGCGGCCACGAATCCGAGCGCGAGCTGGATCATGGTCAGACCGGCTTCGTCGGCGATCGCGGCCAGTTGCTCGACGGCGTCGAGCCGGGCCCGGTTGGCGGGGACGGCGGTGTCGAAACGCTGCGGCATGAACGTCGAGCGGCTGGTGGTGACGGCCCGGCCCTCGCGGATCGCGCCCGACAGCCAGCCCGAGGCCAGCGGACTCCACACCAGCACACCGAGCCCGTACTCCCCGGTCACGGGCAGGACGTGGGTCTCGATGCCGCGCTGCAGGATCGAGTAGCTGGGCTGTTCGGTGACGTAGCGGCTCAGGTGATGCTCGCGGGCGGCCCACTGGGCCTGCACGATGCGGTGGGCCGGGAAGGTCGACGAGCCGAAGTAGCGGATCTTTCCGGCGCGTTGCAGGTCGGTCAGGGCCGACAGGGTCTCCTCGTCGCCGGTGCTCGGGTCCCACCGGTGGATCTGGTAGAGATCGACGTGGTCGACGCCGAGCCGGCGCAGGCTGTTGTCCAGTTCGGTGACCAGCCAGCGGCGCGAGCTGCCCCGGTGGTTGCGCTCGTCGCCCATCGGCATGCCCGCCTTCGTGGCCAGCACGATGTCGTCGCGGCGGCCGGCGAGGGCCTTGCCGACCATCTCCTCCGACTCCCCGGCCCCGTAGATGTCGGCGGTGTCGATGAGGTTGATTCCGCTCTCGAGGGCGGCGTCGACGATGGCGTCGACCTCCTCCTGGGTGGTGCGCCCGATGCTGCCGAAGTTCATGGCGCCGAGCGCGAGGGAGCTGACCTGCACGCCGGTGCGGCCCAAGGTGCGGTACTGCATGGGTGTGTTCCTCCATGGCGGATGAGGTGGGGTGGTGGCGTTGCGTGGCTTGGCCGGGGTCGGCCGCTCTGGCATGATGAGGAAACGGAACGCCGTCCCGTTTGAACATACGGAACCCTGTCCCGTTTAGCAACAGGCAGACGGGTAGCGGGTGGCGGGCAGCTAGAGGTAGGTAGTAAGTAGCTGGACAGGCGGTCGGCAGTGGCCGGCCAGGTAGCGGAGGACTGCGCCATGAACGACGGCGAGCAGGGCGCGGAGCCCCCGGCCCGGCCCAAACGGGCGGACGCCCGGCGAAACAAGGAGACCCTGCTCGACGCGGCCGCCGCGATTTTCGTCACGGCGGGCGTGGAGGCGCCGGTGCGCGACATCGCGGCCAAGGCCGGCGTCGGGACGGCCACGATCTACCGCCACTTCCCGACCCGGGCGGACCTCATCATCGCCGTCTACCGGCACCAGGTCGACGCCTGCGCCGAGGCCGGACCGGCCCTGCTGGCGGAGGGCCCGACCCCGCACGCCGCACTGGGGCGATGGATCGACCTCTTCGTCGACTTCCTGGTCACCAAGCACGGGCTCGCCGCCGTGCTCCAGTCCGACAACGCGGGCTTCGAGGCGCTGCACGACTACTTCCTCGACCGCCTGGTGCCCGTGTGCGCCCGGTTGCTCGACGCCGCGGCCGCCTCCGGTGAGATCCGGTCCGGCCTCCAGGCCTACGAGCTCATGCGCGGCGTCGGCAACCTCTGCATCGGCGCGCACGGCGATCCCCGCTACGACCCGCGCCGACTGGCCCAACTCCTCGTGGCGGGACTGCACCGACAGCACTGACCAGTGCCGGACAGTTGATGGTGTTGACCAGTGCCGGACGGCCGATGGTGCTGACCAGTGCGCAGTGCCGGACGGCCGATGGTGCTGATCACCGGGCGAGCGCCGGTGCTGACCACCGGACGGCCGACGGCGCTGATCACCGGACGGCCGCCGCGCTACGACCGGGCGGTCGACGACACGGACCGGCGCCCGGGCGGCTGGCCGCCCTGATCACCGCCGGGGCCGGAGGTGCGACCGCCCTGACCATCACTGAGGTCGGAGGCGCGACGGCACGTGCCGCCGTCGTGCCGCTGTCGTGCGGTCGACGTGGACCGGCCGGGGCGCCGCCCCGCCTCCTTCTCCCGCCTCACTTCTCCCCGCGCACCGCGCCCGCCAGGATCCAGCCCTCCACCGCCTCGTACTGGCGGCGCTGTTCCTCCGCCTTGTGGTGGCCCGAGACCACCGTGCCCAGCCAGCCGAGGGCGAAGCCGAGGGGGATGGTGACGATGCCCGTGGTGGTGAAGGGGAACCAGTTGAAGTCGGCCTCGGGGAAGGCGGAGACGGGTGAGCCCGAGACCAGGTTCGTGCCCGGCATCAGGAGCAGGACGGACAGGGTTCCGCCGATGAGGGTGGCGAGGAGGCCGGTCCGGGTGTAGCGGCGCCAGAAGAGGCTGTAGACGAGGGCGGGTGCGAGGGCCGAGGCGCCGAGGCAGAAGGACAGGGTGACCAGCGGCTGGAGGCTGCGGTGCTGGACCTGGGCGGCGAGCAGGATCGTCGGGACGCCGACGGCCAGCGCGGACAGCCGGGCCAGGAGCATCTCGCGGCGCGGGCTCATCTTCGGGTCGCGTGCGGCGAAGACGTCGTGGGCGAGGGAGTTGGCGCAGGCGAGGATCATGCCGGCCACCGAGGCGAGCACCGTGAGGAAGATCGCCGTCGTGACCGCCGTGAAGAGGAGGGTCTCGGCCGTGGACACATCGCTGCCGAAGGCGGCCCGGGAGCCCAGCAGATAGGCGGTGTTGCCCTGCGGGTCCGCCTGGGCGATCGCCGCGCGGCCGACGATCGCCGTCGCTCCGAAGCCGACCACCGTCATGATCAGCACGAACAGGGCGACGCCGGACACCGCCCAGGACATCGACCGGCGTACCTGGCGGGCACTGGAGGCGGTGTACATGCGCATGGTGATGTGCGGCAGACAGGCGCCGCCCAGCACGACCGACAGCTGAGCGGTGATCATGTCGACGCGGGGGTAGGAGCCTCCGGCGAACTCCAGCCCCGAGTGCAGGAAGGCGTCACCGACACCGCTGCCCTCGGCCGCCGCGTCGAAGAGGGTGCCCGGGTTCCAGTCGAAGCGGTACAGGACGATCACGGCGATGACGGCGCCGGAGCCGAGCAGCGTCACGATCTTCATCATCTGGATGAGGGCGGTGCCCTTCATGCCGCCGATGGCCGCGTAGCTGATCATCAGCACACCCATGCAGACGACACAGCCCGTCTTCACCGAGGCGCCGGAGAACCCCAGGATGAAGGCGAGTAGCTGGCCGGTGCCGGCGAGCTGCACGAGCATCATCGGCAGCAGCGCGGCGAGCGTCACCGCGCACGCCGTGATGCGCACGGCGCGCCCCGGCATGCGGCGGGCCAGCGCGTCGCCCATGGTGAACCGGCCCGCGTTGCGCAGCGGTTCGGCCAGCAGGAACATCAGCAGCATCAGGGAGAGGGCGGTGCTGAGGGCGAGGACGACACCGTCGTAGCCGCACAGGGCGATCACGCCGCCGGTGCCCAGGACGGTCGCCGCCGAGATGTAGTCACCGGCGATGGCCAGGCCGTTGCGCAGCGGGGAGAGGGAACGGTAGCCGGTGTAGAACTCGTCGAGGTCGTCGCGGTCGGGGCCGGTCATCACGCACAGCAGCAGCGTGATCGTGGCGATCGCGGTGAACGCCACGAGGGACATCGTCTGCGCGTTGTCGCTGAACTCCGTCATCGTCCGGCCTCCTTGGGGCGGTTTCCCCGGGCGTCCCGCTTCGCGTCGATCTCGGAGAGCTTGCGGATGCGGTCGGCGAGGGGGTCCACATGGCGGCGGGCGGTCCGCTCGTACACGGCGATCGCCAGCAGGGTGACCGGGAGCTGGATCAGGGCGAGCAGCAGTCCCGCGGGGAGTCCGGTGGCGACCGTGCCGGTCATCAGGGACGGCGCGAACGCCGACAGGACCAGGAAGACGACGAAGTAGCCGAGCGCGGTGAGCGTGGCCACCCGCCGCTGGCGGCGGTAGGCGCCGCGCAGGATGCGCAGGTCGCTGTGGCGGCCCGGCGGGACGTGGTCGGCGGGCCGGCGCCGTGGCGGCTCGGGCGGCCGGGGCGGCGGCTGCCATGGGTAGGTGCGGCTGTGGCCGGGGCGTGACGGGTCGTGTGACATCCCGTGCTCCTTGCGTGGCTCGGATCCGTGGCGGCGGACCGCAGGGAGTGGGGGGCGGTACGAGGGACGCACGTTACTTGGGGGTACGGCGGCTGCGAAGGGTTTTCACCGAACTGAGTGGTCGGTATGCGCTTACTGCCCGAAATACCTTCTGACCTGGGGTGTTACCCGCGTTAACACCCCAGGTGTGGTTCCTGTGGGCTTTGTGGCGGCACCGTGCGCGTGTTGTCGACCACCGCCCGCGCGGCCCCGGTTCGGGGAGGCGGCCTGCCGGTGCATGCCGTCGGCCCACAGGCCTACATGGCACCGCCCCTCCGGCCCCTCCGGCCCCTCCGGCCCCTTCGGGGTCCGGCGCGGCCAGGACCGTCGTGGGGGGGGGGGGGGCCCCGGCCGCGCGGCCGGCCGCCGGCGGGCCGGCGCGGCGGCCCGCGAGGCGGCCCGCCCCCCC
>NZ_JBHWUU010000123.1:0-1152 GCF_042737375.1 Streptomyces sp. NPDC060000 | reverse complement strand
GGCCCCTTCGGGGTCCGGCGCGGCCAGGACCGCCGTGCCGTCGGCCGCGGCCGACGGCACGATCCGGCGGCCCGGGGACTCTGCCGCTCGGCGGTCCGGTGACCCGCCAGCCCGCCAGCCCGCCAGCCCGCCAGCCCGCCAGCCCGGCGGCCCGGCGGCCGGTCAGCCCGGCGGCCGGTCAGTCCGTCAGTACCGGGAACCTGCGTGGGGCCAGGCACAGCAGTATCAGGAAGGCGAGCGCCGCGGCGTAGGCCGCGCCCAGGTAGACGGCGTGCACGGCGCTCGCGATGGCGTGCCGGGTGGCGTCGGGTGCCGTACCGGCGTCGAGGGCGCGGGTCACGGAGTCCAGGTCGCCCGCGCCGCCCAGCCGCGCCGCCAGTACCCCGTTGGCGACCGCGCCGAACACCGACGCGCCGATCGTCTGCCCGGTCTGGCGGCAGAACAGCACGGACGCGGTCGTGGTCCCGCGTTCCGACCACCCCACCGTCGACTGCACGCCGACCAGGAGTGGGAGCTGGAAGAGGCCCAGCGCCGCGCCGAGCAGCAGCATCAGCAGGGCCGGCTGCCAGGCCGCGCCGGGGTACGGCAGGAACGGGAACGCGAACAGGATCAGCGTGGCCGCGCCGATGCCGAGGAGCGCGGTGTCACGGAAACCGATGCGCCGGTAGACGTGCTGGCTGAGGGCGGCCGAGAGCGGCCAGCTCAGCGTCCAGACGGAGAGCACGAACCCGGCGGTCACCGGCCCCAGGCCCAGCACCGACTGGGCGTACGTCGGCAGGAACACCGTCGGGGCCACCATCAGCAGACCCAGCGCGCCCAGCGCGAGGTTGACCGCCGCGATCGTACGGCGGCGCCACA
The DNA here is from genome assembly GCF_042737375.1 of Streptomyces sp. NPDC060000. Lineage (NCBI taxonomy): Bacteria > Bacillati > Actinomycetota > Actinomycetes > Kitasatosporales > Streptomycetaceae > Streptomyces > Streptomyces sp. NPDC060000. The sequence continues at coordinate 294 of NZ_JBHWUU010000123.1, read as the reverse complement.
CCCAGCCGGGGATGATCGGTTCCGCGGCCCGGCGTTCGATGACGACGACGAGTCCGGCCAGGGCCAGCCCGGTACCGAACAGGACGAGCGACGGCCCCGACAGCCAGGGCCAGGCCACCCCGCCCTGTACCAGCGCGATCAGCAGCACCCCACCGCACGCGAACACCCCGAGCGCGCCCGCCCAGTCGACACGCGCGCGTGGACGTGACCCGTCACGCGCGCGTGGACGTGACCCGTCACGCGCGCGTGGAGCGGAACCCCAGCCCCCCCCGGGTCGAGTACCCCGAACCGCCC